>JAPLXD010000047.1:0-15649 GCA_026396255.1 Candidatus Moraniibacteriota bacterium
TCACTGAATATGTGAAATACTACAATCAAGAAAGACAGCAGTGGAATTTAAAAAAGATGACCCCTGTGAACTACAGAAATCATCTTTTGACTTGCGTCTGACCTTTTTTACTTGTGTCTACTTCAGAGGGTACACTTCAAAATCATATTTTGCCTTTTTTCTCAGAACGTGTGATTTGAGTACTGCGGAGGTTATCAGCCTGGAATATTATAAATTATCTGAGCGTATTTCTGCTGTCAGAAAAACGCTGGCTATATATAGAAAAAGAAGAAGTAATCCTAAAACTGATAAACATTCCTTACAAGCCTATAATGATGCACAGACCGCCAAAAGACGCAGCGACGCGGGAGAGAAGAAGGTTATTGAATTGTCAAAGTTATTGTTGGCGAAAAATCTCTCTGACCTAGATAATAAGATAGCAAAAATAAGCAAAAGCAAGGGGGGATTCAAAATGAAGAACATAAAAAAAGAATTTGGAATAAAATTTAGTTTCAGTAAAAAAGGAAAAGTTCCGGATTGCATCTTTAAAATAAAAGATAGAATTTTTATCCTTGAAGCCAAGCATGTGAACGGACAGGGCGGTGCGCAAAATTCATCAATTAGCGAGCTCGTGTCCATTCTAGAGTTGAAAGAAAAAAATCCCAGCATATCCTACATCTCTTTTTTAGATGGTTGTTATACAAAATATCTGACTGTTTCCAAACCAAACAGAAATGGGACAATGCCGGAAAAACAGCTTTACAGAATTAAAAAAACTCTGGAGAAAAATAAAAGCAACTATTTCGTAAATACAGCAGGTTTCATTCAACTCATAAATGATCTGAAAAAATAGCCCGACATACTTTTAACAGGCCCCGACATTAAACCGGAAAGAATGGATATAAATGCTCTAGCGATGTGCAAAAATTACTAGGATGGCATTGAAAAAAATGATTATGATCAAGAAGCTGAAAAGCTATTTTTGCCCCAAACACGAGGAGAAAAAGGATTTTTCTTCGTTTTTTAGCCGCGCGTCAGTTGAAGAAAAACGCAGGCTGATGGAAGATGTCGCCCGAAAAGCCAATGAAGACCAGCGGAATTTGATCGAGCGATATGAACGAACCAATCACAAAGCCGCCTAAAGCCATTTCTCAACATCCGATATCGGTAAATAAAAAGAATTACATACCCAGATACGTAATTCTTTTTTTATCGGCTAAGGATGAAAAACTTATTGTCCCTGCAGTTTCGCTTCAATCACCTGGACGTTCTGCTTCAAGTTTTCGTCGTTCGGATTTATTTCCGCCGCTTTTTTGATGTTCTCTTCGGCGAGGTCAAACTGCCCCTGGTTGAAATAAATCGCCGCCAGGTTTTGATATGATTGCCAAAGATTGGGATTGATGCTCAAAGCTTTTTGATAGTTCTCGATCGCCAGGTCAAGCTGGTTCATTTGCTGATAGGTATTCCCCAGATTGTGATAGGCATCGGCGTAATTCGGATTGATTTCGATGGCTTTTTTGAACTCATCCGCCGCTCTTTGCATATCCCCCTGCCGGGCATAGACATCCCCCAGATTGTTGTGGATTTGCTGGCCGGAAGGCGCGACTTGGGCTGTGGCGATCCAAAGCGTGTCCTCGCTTTTCCAGTCTTGGTTGCGGATGATTGTCCGTGCAGAAAGAGTTGCCACAATAACAACCAGCGCAAAATAGCCGACCATTTTGGCGTTTTCATTGAGCTTGAGAAACTTATCAAACAAAATGGCAACGACAATTATAATTCCCAGCGTCCCGAGATAGACATACCGTTCGGCGACAATCCAGGAAATTTTGAGAGGCGTGAGAGTGGGCAAAAGTGTGATGACGAAGAAGCAAAGCCAGAAAAAAACATTTTTATTTTTGCGCCAGCTCCAGAAGATCGCTCCAAGATAGATCAGTGTGATGAAAAGTAGGATCAGATATTGCGCTTGCGAAAATGACATTTCCGTTTGATAGAGAGTGAGCTTCGCCGGCCAAAAAATGAGTTTCAGATAGGATCCGATGGTCACCGGAATTTGGATGAGCGGATTATATATCCCGCCGCCTGCTTGATACGATTGTGTCTCAACGGCCGAAACACGATAGCCGATCTTGAGAGCGTATATTATCAAAAGGAAAATACTTATTGAAAAAAAGGGAAGAATTTTTTTCCAATTGTATTTCAGGCTGCCGAACGCAATTTCATACAGAGCAAAAACCAAAAAAAGCACCAGCGCTTTTTCGGAGGAGAAAATAGCGATAACATAGAAAAGGACAGAATAGCGGAAATACTTTTTATCATTTTCGGAAAACAAATAAAAAAGAAGCGACAACAAAAAAAAGAAAGCATAAAGCGAATACAATCCGCCCGAGATCCAGGAGACTGATTCAGTGAGGATCGGATGGACCGCGAAGATCGAAGCCGCAATGGTCGCGACGCGTTTGTTCATCGCGAGCGTTAGCAAGAGATAAATCACGACAACACACCCAAGGTGGGAAAGGATATTTATTGTCCGGAAGGTGAATGGATGCAGCCCACCGATATGGAAGGCTACGTATTGAAAGAACGCCGATACGGAAAAATGCGCCGACCCGGCGAAAACATTTGAGATATGCCCGAGGCTTGGGTTATTGAGGAAGCCTCCGACATCATCCGATACGAACCCGTTGAAAAAAGAATTGGCGTAGGACAAAAGAACCAGTAAGGCCAAAAAACCGAGAACCAGCCTATTTTCGCTCAAGAAGTTCCAAAAGTTGAACGAACCTCCGGCTTCGTCGGATTCCGATTCAGCCTCAAATCTGCCTTTCAGAAATCTTTCGTATTTTTCCCGCGGCCATTTCTTCTTGAGATAGTCCAAAATATTCTCTTCCGAGACTCCAATATCCTCCGCTATCTCGACCAAGGGAATTTTTCTGAGATTTTTCTTGATGTATTGTTTTTGCCGGTTGTCGAGAGACATAAGTTTCAATAAATTTGGATTCTATGACAAATACATTATACTATGAATAACAGTAATCTTAAACATGGCTTATGTTGGTTTCCGTCGTAGTAAACACGAAAAATGAGGAAAAAAACATTGAGAAATGTCTGAAATCAGTCGCTGATCAGTCTTTTCCGGCCGAAAATATGGAAATTATCATCGTTGACAACAATTCAACCGACAAAACGAGAGAAATAGCCGGGAAATATACTAATAAAGTATTCGACCGGGGCCCGGAAAGATCCGCCCAAAAGAATTTCGGCGTGCGCGTTTCAAAAGGCGAATATTTTTTCCACCTCGACGCGGATATGACTTTGAGCGAAGATGTTGTGCGGGAATGCGTGGAAAAAGCCGGAAAAGACGAAAATATTGTTGCGCTATATATCCCCGAAATTGTGACGGGGAAAAGTTTTTTCTCAAAAGTCAGAAGATCCGAAAGAAGCTTCTATGACGGATCACTGATTGACGCCGTTCGCTTCATCCGGAAAGACAAATTTTTGACAGCCGGCGGATTCGATGAAAAAATGTACGCCGGCGAAGATTGGGATCTCGACAAGAGGCTCAAAAAACTGGGGAAATTCGATATCATCAAAAGTCCGCTCTATCACGATGAATCAGAATTCAACCTCAAGAAGTATCTCGCCAAAAAAGGATACTATTCCAAAAATCTCGATGCGTATATCTCAAAATGGGGGAAGAATGATCCGGACGTCAAAAAGCAATTCGGATTTTCTTATCGATTTTTCGGCGTATTCATCGAAAATGGAAAGTGGAAAAAGCTCCTGCGACATCCACTCCTGGCTCTCGGCATGTATTTTTTGAGAATTTTGGTAGGCATTAGATATATATTTAGATGAACGACCTCAAATTCTCCATTTTGATTCCGACCTACAACGGCGCTTCGGTGATCGGCGACACTTTGCGCAGCCTTCTTTCGCAAAGTTTTCAAAATTTTGAAATCATAGTTCAGGATGACGCATCAAAAGACAATACTATTGGAGTTATAGAGTCTTTCAACGATCCGAGAATAAAAATATCCAAAAACGAAAAAAATCTCGGCTATTCCGAAAATCTTGAAAGCTTGAGCAAGAAAGCCGCCGGAGATATCCTCTATCTGATGGGTCAGGATGATATTTTGGGAAGCGGTGCGCTCGAGGAAACGCATAAAGCCTTTCAAATTTCCGATGATATTGGCGCCGTGGCCCGGCCGTATTTCTGGTTCGACGAAAAAATCACCAAGCCTGTCCGGGCAACCGGGCAACTTAATCCGGAAAAAAATGAGATAGTCACCATCAAAGATGACTTTGCGAGAATAATTTTGACTATTGATGTCGCCGGACAGCTGTCCGGATTGGCCTTGCGAAAAAAATATCTCGACACCCCCTTCCACAAGGATATTTTCCCTTGTCATGTCTATCCTTTCGCTGCTATTCTCAGAAAGCACCCAATCGTTTTTCTCAAAGACTACAACCTCGCTGTTCGGATCAGAAGCAGCCAATGCCGGAGCGTTTCGTCGATATATGACAAGTCGCCGATTGAGAGCTGGGTGGATTTTTGGAACAATGTCTTTCCGGAAAAAGAATTTGAACCCCTGCTAAAGTACGCAATCAAAAATTATGTCGCCAACAATTATGTCGGCCTCGTCCAGATCCGAAATTACGCAAGATACAAATATTTGCTGCGGGAAATAAGGATGCTTTTGAAATACCGCCGGCAAAATATCTATAGCCCTTCTTTTTGGTTCTTCAGTTTGGGATGTATGGTTATGCCGCCGTTTCTCCTCATCCCTCTTGTCGATTGGTACAAAAACAAAATCAACTCAAAAAAAATTGAGCATATCAAATTCGAATATAGCCCGGATTATGAAAAAAATGATCGATAAAATCTATCATTCCCCCTTTTTTTCAAGCATCTTCCGCACAACGGTTTTTTGCCTGAAAAAAAATCTCAAAGATTGCGAGAGCGTCCTTGATCTCGGCTGTGGTTTGTCCTCGCCATTGCAGTATGCAAAAAATATAAAGTACAGCGTCGGCGTGGAAACATTCAAACCGTCTTTTGAAGAATCGAAAGAAAAGAAAATCCACACAGAATATCTGGAAAAAAAAGTCGAGAACGTCGATTTTCCCGAAAACAGTTTTGACGCCGTCATTATGATCGAAATTCTTGAACATCTTCCCGAAAATGTTGGCTATGCTATGCTTGAGAAAGCTGGAAAATGGGCAAAGAAAAAAGTGATTGTTTCAACCCCCAATGGATTTCTTCCCCAAAATCCATACGGCAACAATCCGTTTCAAAAACATTTGTCCGGATGGGAGATAGGCACGATGGAAAAATTGGGTTTTCGCTGCCGGGGACTGTCCGGTTTCAAATTTATCCGGTTCGATACCCCTGTTGAAGGCAGCCGATACCAGGACGATTTCATGGCTTCGATCCGGCTCCGCCCCAGATTTTTCTGGTTTGTGATGGCGACGTTGAGCCAGCTCATCGCCTATCCTTTTCCAAAATATGCTTTTGAAATATTTTGCGTCAAAAAAATCAAATGAACATATTCAGCAAAACCACCGGTCATCTGATTTCCGTCCCGGCAAGAATAAAGGGGATGAAATTTGGAAAAAACAGTTTCATCGGGCCGGGTTATGCCCTAGCCCCGCTTCTCAAAGGCGTGGAATTGGGGAAAAATGTCGTGGTTGGCCGAAACGCTTGGTTTGACATTTCGAGAAGCACGAAAGGCGGTCGGATAGCCATCGGCAACAGAACACAGATAGGCAGGAATGCCGTCCTTTCCGCGTGCAAGAACATTTCCATTGGAAAAAAATGCCTGCTCTCCTACAATGTCACGCTAGTTGATCATGACCACGATGTTTTTGATCCGAATATAGCTCCGATGGATGCCGGCATCACTGGAGGAAAAGAAATATTTATCGAAGACGAATGTTTCATCGGCGCCCATTCATTCATTTTGAAAGGCGTACGCCTTGGCAAGCATTGCGTTGTCGGCGCGAACAGCGTTGTCACAAAATCTTTTCCCGCCTGTTCCGTGATCGCCGGCAGCCCGGCAAAACTGATCAGAACATTGGAAGAAAAAGAAACTTATGGAAAAAATCCTCTCAATTTCCGTGATAATGCCGGTGCATAACGGGGAATCGACACTGGAAAAAACGCTTGCAAGCTTGTTCAATCAAACCAAAAAATTTGACGAGCTTGTCATTGTCGATGATGCTTCGAGTGATGAGTCGGTCCAATTGATCAAAAGATATCTGCACGGAAAACAAAACTTTACGCTGATTCAAAATGAAAAACAATCCGGACTGGCTGCCGCCTACAACAAAGCGATAAAAATATCCAGGAATGACCTCATTGTTACTTTGCATCAGGATATTCTGCTTGAAAATGACGCGCTGGAAAAATTGGTTGGGACATTTACCGATGAAAAAGTTGTTGCCTCAACTCACGTGGTTTCGCATTCGATGGCAATCTGGAACAAATACAGTTTCTGGCAAAAATGTTTTTTCGCGAGATTAGCCAGCAAAGATTTTTCCGGAATTGACGGGAAATTCGATTGCTTCCGGAAGAGCGCTCTCGAAAAAGTCGGACTGTTCGATGAAAAACATTTTCGCACGGCTGGCGAAGACGGAGACCTGGTTTTCAAAATGAAAAAAATCGGAAAGATAGTTAAAACGGACGCAAAAATAATTCACCTTCACAAAATTGACCCCAATTTCAGCTGGAAAGATATCCTGCGCAAACAAGCCCAATATGCCGAAGCGCAAGGGGCATTGCTTCGGCGCGGAAGGATCCGGAATTTTTTCTCCTTTGGCAAGTCTTTTTTTCGGGAAATATTGCTGATCGGCCTCGTTGTCCCGTATATTTGGCCGATCGCCGTGCTTCTTATTTTGACCTACTCTTTTTATTACACCAGGCTGATATTTCTCACGGAATACAGAGACAAAAGAATATTGCTACTGCCCTTTTTGAATATTTGGCTGCTCTTTGTGAGCTTTTTCTATAGTTTCCGAGGATTTATTTATGGAAAACAAATATTATAAAAAACTGCCTATATCCGCAGTAATGGTCATATATAATGAAGAAGCGCTGATTGAAAGGGCTATTTTGTCATGCGTAGACATCGTGGATGAACTGATAATCATCCATGACGGGAAGTGCAGCGACAGATCTCTCGAAATTGCCCGGAAATACACGAACAAAATTTTCGAGCGTCCTCACATCGGCCAAGCGGAAAAACATCGTGTTTTCGCTCTTGAAAAAGCCGCGAATGATTGGGTTCTGCAACTGGACGCAGACGAATATCTTTCCGGCGAACTGCAAGATAATCTGGAAAAATTGATTTCCGGCAGCGCTGACATTTTCGATGTTTCCTGGTCGACATATCACAAAAATATACATCACTTTTGGTACTATAAAAGAATACTGTTCAAAAAGAGCAAGGTTTATTTTGTCGGGATCAGTCATGAGGGAGCCAAGCCAATTCACAAGAATATTCGTATTAAAAAAACAAATCTGGCTCTTTACCACGAGCCGCTTTATGACAACTCAACTTTTGCCACTTTTCAAACGAAATGGAAAAAATGGACAAAAATTCACGCCAGACAACTATTCGAAGATTTTGTAAGCATTCCCAAATGGAATTGCGATCTTAGCGATTGGGAACCTCAACAAAAAATGAGAATAGACCATCCGATATTGTTAGGGATGATTGCCGGCCCAGCCTATCACTCTGTTCATACCCTCAAAAATTTTTTGAAGCACCGAGAATTTGTTCTGTTGAAGCTTGGCTTTCTTTCCTCCATGTATCATTTTCATCTCTATCATAACCTGGCAAAACTCAAACGAAATGGAAAAAGCATATATAAAAAATAATATAGCAATCAAAAAAGTTCTGTCTTTTTCAGAACTTCTCTGTATTTTGAGCTGGTTAGTCTATTCGTTTAGAGCCAGGTTTGGAGATAAAAAAGTTTATCCATTACCAAAATCTAGAATCCAATTACTTTTATCTTTGGATATTTCTCAAAATCTTTTCTTTTTTGCTCCTCTCTCTCCTTCAAAGTAAAAATATAAAGGCTATCAAACCCCAGGTATGTTGCCAGCACAAAAATATCCCCATTGATGGGGCACAAAACCGAGGCCACATCCATGAAAGGAATGACCGCTGTCGCCGCTATGCCTTCTTCCGCCAGAAAATCTTGAATCTCCAGCTGATTTTTTTCAAGGACATCCCGCGCCAATTGTTTTTCCTCGAGTGATTCGGTTTCTCTGCCGAGGGATCCGAATTTTATGGGAAATCCTTTTCCCTGAAAAGCTTCGTTGATTTGCGTGCCGCCTCCCACAGTGATAACAGTGAAGTATCCCACGGAAATTTCCCTTATTTTATCAATAACTTCTTTTTTGGACAGGAGATCGCCCGATATTTTTATTAATGCCGTTTTTCTGGCCATACGCTTGATTTAAAAATTTCTATAGCAAACCTGTCGTTTCTTCGAAACCGCACATCAGATTGAAATTCTGGATGGCCTGACCCGATCCTCCTTTGATCAAGTTATCCAAGGCAGCGATTATTACCGCATTCTTTTCGAATTCCAAAATTTTGATATCGCAAAAATTGGTACCGACGACATTCTTGGTTTCGATTTCCTTTTTCATCCTGACAAAGGGATGTTTGGCATATGTCTTTGCGTATAATTCCGATATACTCTTTGTATTATCTATCTGAACAAACATCGTTGATATGATTCCTCTTTCAGCGGTATCGATTCTTTGCGGAACAAACAAAATTTCATCCAGCCCGATCGCTTTTTCAATTTCTTTGATTTGCGGATGCTGCCGGCCTTCCTTGTAGGCCAAAAAATTGTCATTTTTTGAGGACGCCATGCCGGCGCCGGAAACACCGCTGGTAGAAGCTACCTGCACGCTTTTAATTTTGTCCCTTAGCGGGAACAACCCCAACAAGATTGATGTTGCATAGCATCCCGGATTTGCCACCAGTTTTGATTTTTTGATTTTATCGCCAAATATTTCCGATAAGCCATAAGCCCAAGTGTTGTCATCCCTGTGGTCAATACTCAAATCTATGATCCGTTTCCCGCTCAACTTTTTCAAATACCTTTCGCTCTCGCCGTAGGGCAAAGCCAAAAACACAATCTCTGCTTCTGCCATGTTTCCCCGCACTCCCTCACTCCTGCTTTCGGTATAAGCTACTTCAGCAAAAGGATGTTTTAAAAACATTTCCAACAAAGGCTTTCCTAGTCTCCCCGTATGCCCGATTATCCCGACTTTTATCTTTTTCATATTTTCATTATACCCAGTTATAAAAGAACTTCATAGCAACAAAAAAGAGACTGATGTTAGTCTCTTTTTTGTTTGGTGAGCGGGTAACGGGAATCGAACCCGTATATCGACTTTGGAAGAGTCGCATAATAACCATTATACTATACCCGCATTGGTTCGCCGAAACTTTAGTGAAGGCGACCCTGCAAATAAATTTTAATTTAGAAATATTTTTTTATCTGCTTTTCGGAGTGCTGGGAATTTCACCCCACACCAAATTTTCGGGATACCCAGATTCGAACTGGGATTACTTGCTCCCAAAGCAAGCGTGCTGCCGTTGCACTATATCCCGGATATTTGGTGAGGGGCGTGCCCAGTCAACGTGCTCCCAAAGCACGCGTACTGCCGGTATACGACACTCCGACAACGTGTCCCGCACCAAATCATGGGGAACAAAATCTATCATAACAAAAAACAAATCAGGATGCTTGGCTAAATTTGGTGCGGGATGAACCCCACACTCAAAAGGCGTGGGGCGAACTTATTGAAAAATATTTTTTTTGTTTATTCAGGTTGGGTTGGTGCAGCCGCCGGAACAGCCTGCGACCGAACCATCTCCTTGAGACGCTTTCCGGCCGTGAATTTCGGGGTGTTGACTGCCGGGATCATGATCCGCTGTTTGGTTTGCGGATTGATGCCTTCGCGCGCCGCCCGGTGGGTCACTTTGAACGTACCGAAACTTGCGATTGTCACCTTGCGGTCCAAATGAAGCGCGTCTGTGATCACATCAACAACATTGTCGATCACGATTTCAACATCTTTTTTGGCCATTCCGTTTTTGCTCGAAACCATATCCACCAAAATTTCTTTATTGATATCCGTTGCCATATTTCACCCCGCTTTCTATATTACTTTTTAGTTTATATAAGGCTAAATATATTCTAATACTTACTTATATTACTGACAAGTATCTCCGGAAATTTCAATTCCGAAATCCTATCTCGCGATTTCCACCGCTCTCGTTTCGCGCAAAACATTCACCTTGATTTCGCCCGGATATTTGAGCTCCTGTTCGATCTTGTCGGCAATGGACCGCGCCAATTTGACCGCGCCCAAGTCGTCGATTTTGTCCGGCTTCACGAAAACCCTGATCTCGCGCCCGGCCTGAATGGCATAAGTTTTCTCCACTTCGGGAAACGACTGAGCGACATTTTCCAGATCCCCAAGACGCTTGAGATAGTCTTCGAGTGTATCTTTTCTTGCTCCCGGCCGCGAGGCGGAAAGCGCATCCGCCGCTGCGATGATCATCGCTTCATTGCTTTCAAACGGATAGTCTTCGTGGTGAGATTTCACCGCATCGATCACGTCCTGCCCGATCCCAAATTTTTTGAGAACGTTGACTCCGATCTCGATGTGCGTCCCCTGCACTTCGTGGTCGATCGCTTTTCCAATATCATGCAAAAGTCCGGCTTTCTTCGCGAGACTCACATTCGCACCAAGTTCCGCCGCCAGTGCGCCCGAAAGATGCGCCACTTCAAGGGAATGAAGCAAAACATTTTGCCCATAGCTCGTCCGGTAGCGAAGCCGCCCCAAGAGTTGGATCAGCTTCGGATCAAGTCCGGCCACACCGACATCGTAGGCCGCCGCCTCACCTGCTTCCTTAATCTTGTTGTTCACTTCGGCTTTGGCAAAAACAATCGCTTCCTCGATGCGAGTTGGATGGATTCTTCCGTCCGTTATCAGTTTTTCAAGCGCAATGCGGGCAATTTCCCGCCGCACCGGATTGAACCCGGACAAAACAATCGCTTCCGGCGTGTCATCAACAATCACTTCAATTCCGGTGAGCCGCTCCAGCGTCTTGATATTTCTTCCTTCACGCCCGATGATCCTTCCCTTGAGTTCGTCCGAAGGAATCGCCACTGTTGAGGTGGTCGTTTCGGCTGCGTGGCTTCCCGCGTATCTCTGCATGGCCATCGACATGATGTTTCGCGCTTTTTTGTCGAGCTCGTCCTGGCCTTCCCGTTCCATTTTCTTGATCCGCTCAGCCAAAATCCCGCGGTTCTGCTCTTCAGCGAGCTGGAGAAGGATCTTTTTCGCCTCTTCTCTCGAAAGGCCGGCGATCTTTTCGAGCCGCTTAAGCTCTTCCTGCCGCGCGGCATCTGTTTCTTTCCGGATCCGCTTGATCTCATCCGCCTTGCTGATCAAATGATTCTTTTCTTTCTCCAATTCATCCAGCTTTTTGTCCAAATTTTCTTCGCGTCCCTCGAGTCTTTTTTCCAAGCGATAAATTTGCTCTTGTCTTTGCTTTTCTTCTTTTTTTGCTTCTTCCAGGACTTCAACCGCCCTATTCTTCGCTTCAATCAAAGACAACCGAGATTTTTCCTCGGCCTCCTGCGTCATTTTGTTTATTTTTCCCTCTGCGGTTCCAAGTTGCTTCTTAGCAATCGACTGGCGGGCGAAGTACCCCAAGACCGAGCCGGCTGCCAAAGCCAAAATCCCAATAAAAAGAAGTCCGAAACTGAATTCCATTTTTTTGCGAGCTATTCACTTGATAACAAATTGAAATCATTTCAAATATTTTATTCATGCCAGCCCACTGTCCAAAATTCAAGCGGGCTTGCCCGCCGAAGCCTTGGCGAAGGCGGGTTATCAACTGAAGCCATAATTAATATTAACCAAGATAAATAGTATATCATTTCGCCTTTTTTGTCAAAGTGCTTGAAAATGTGCTAAAATTTCAAATATGAGCAAACCAGTCTATCTTATCATCCTCGACGGGTGGGGCGAGAATTCCACTTTTGAGGGAAATGCCATCGCGCAAGCCAACACCCCGACCGTCGACAAACTTTCGCAGCACTATCCGCAGACTCTTCTTCAAGCGTCGGGAATTTCAGTCGGCCTGCCCTGGGGCGAAGTGGGAAATTCCGAAGTGGGACACCTCACTTTGGGAGCCGGACGCGTTATATATCAAAGTCTTCCCCGCATCACCCTTTCCATCCAGGATGGAAGTTTTTTCAAAAACGAAAGTTTCCTCGCCGCCGTTGAAAACGTGAAAAAAAACAGTGGCACCCTTCATCTTATGGGTTTGGCCTCAAGCGGAAGCGTGCACAGTTCGATGGACCACCTTTATGCCCTTCTTGAACTCGCCAAAAACAGCGGACTTGAAAAAATTTGCCTCCATCTTTTCACCGACGGCCGGGACGCACCCCCCCAGTCGGGAATCAAAATCATCCAGGACATCGAGGAACGGATCAAAAATTTTCCCGGGGCGCGCATCGCCTCCCTTTGCGGGCGCTATTTTGCAATGGACAGAAATGACAATTGGACCCGGACGGAAAAAGCCTACAACCTGCTGACACTCGGAGCAGGATCACGGCAGAAATCGGCGCAAATGGCGCTTGAAGCATCTTACGAAAAAAATATCACTGATGAATTTATCGAGCCCGTCGCAATTAAAGACGAAAAAGGAGACATATCGGTTGTCAACGAAAAAGATTCGATTATTTTTTTCAACTTCCGCGAGGATCGCGCCCGCCAGCTCACGAAAGCTTTCACCTTGCCGACCTTTTCAAAATTCGAAAGAAAAAATTATTTCCCCGACGTTGAATTTGTGACAATGACAAAATATGAAGACGACCTTCCGGTTCGGGTCGCCTTCGGTCCCCAGGAAATCAAAAATTGCCTCGGCGAGGTGCTGAGCCAAAACAACGTCAACCAGCTGCGCATCGCCGAAACGGAAAAATACGCCCACGTCACCTATTTTTTCAACGGCGGACGCGAAGAGCCTTTTCCGGGAGAAGATCGGATGTTGATCCCGTCCCAATCAGTTTCCACTTATGACAAAGTTCCCGAAATGAGCGCGTATATTATTGAAGAAAAAATTTTGGACGCGTTGGGCACGGGAAAATACGGCTTCACTCTGGTCAATTTTGCCAATGCCGATATGGTTGGCCATACCGGAAAAATGAAACCGACCATCGCCGCCATTGAAGCGGTCGACGGATGTCTCGGGAAAATTATTCCCGAAATACTCAAAATTGGCGGACACATTTTTATCACCGCCGACCATGGAAACGCCGAGGAAACGGTCAATCCCCGAACCGAAGAAATGGATACTGAACACTCCACCTTCCCGGTTCCTTTTTGGTATCTGAATCCCAAAAACCACAAACAAAAAAGCGAATCAGAAATTCTGAACGCCAAAAACAATATCGGCGGACTCTTGAGCGATGTCGCGCCGACAATTCTGGCCGTAATGGATATTCCGGTTCCTCAGGAAATGACCGGCCAAAATTTGATGGAAGTGCTCAAATAGCCCCTTCTATACGAAGCGAGAAATAACAAAAATAAGCAATACCCCCAAAACCGTAAGGCTCATCAATTGGTATGAGCTTTTTTTCATGTGAGCCTGAGGAAGGATATCGCTCGCACCGATATAGAGCAAAAATCCGGCAAAAAAACCGAGATAAAGAATCAGGAAAGTCGGGGGTAGCTTGAAAAAAAGAGTAGCCAGCACGCCCAGCACCGGCGCCAACGCGTCAAAGAGGAGAAAAACCTTGGCTCTTTTGAGGCTGTTTTCGTGAGAAAGCATCATCATGATCGTATTCATTCCGTCCGTGAAATCATGAGATACAACGGCAATGGCAACGAGTAGGCCGACCGCCGGACTCGCCTGGAAACCGAGTCCGATGCCGAACCCGTCCAAGAAGCTGTGCCCGATGAGCGCGAGGGCCGACAAAACACCAACCTGCGGATGGATATGCTCGGCATAGTCTCCTTCATGCGCATGATGGATGAGAATGGCCTTCTCAAGAATATGGAAAACCAAAAAACCGGCCAGCAACGCGATCATCACTCCCGTTGGCACGATATCTCGCTCTTTTATCTGCTCGATGATTTCAGGAAAGATTTCAAAAAAAACTACGCCCAAAATGACTCCGGCCGTGAACCCCATGATGAGATGCAATTTGTTTTTCAGCTTCACCGCCAGAAGCCCGCCGGAATAGGTGGAAACAAAAGTCGCAATTGAAAGCAATACGGCTTCCATATATATTAGAAATACTTATCGACTAGTTCAAATTCCTCTTCTCTTTCCGGATGGCAAGCTATTTCCGTTTTCCCCTCCGGAATGTTTTTCAAAAAATAATCCGTGTTTCCTATCCAATCAAGGCTCGAAAAATAGTCTGACGATTTCAGCCCTGATTCCAAAAAAATTTTCTTATCCAACCGGCGAAGAATAATTAAAGTTAGGCCAATGATATTTTTTTTTCTCAATATCCCTTTCATTGCAAAGCGAACATATGGAATATCAAATTTCTTCGCCAATTCAAGCGCGACTCGAAAATAAGGAGGAAAATAATGAACGTATTCATGTGAGTTTATTCCATTCGGCAAGCACCCGAATATTTTTCTGAACTTCTCGATCTGATCCTCATATTCTCTAAGCACCTGCTTCGCTCTGTGTTCCGAATCTGCGCGAAAATAATTGAGAAAAAAATTAATTCCTCGTTTCAATGCACCAGCTTTCAAAATATCCCTGCGCTTTTTCTGCCAATCGAGTTCCAAATGAATATCCAGCTTCACCCCGGTCGTGATCAACTCTTCAATTTCACCCGGCGCAAAATTCCCGTCACTCATGACAGACACCCGATCGAGCTTTCCCAGCTTTGCCAGCTTTAGTATGCTCAAATTCGCCAGCTCACTTTTTCCAAAATCATCCGCCGCAACAATCAAATTTTTTCTTTTTTTGTGAAACATAAAGGTTGTGGGCGAGGTGGGGATCGAACCCACACGAGCTTGCGCTCACTGGATTTTAAGTCCAGGCTGTCTGCCAATTCCAGCACTCGCCCGATTTATTTTATTTGAGGTCCGGAGCGGATTTGAACCGCTGTATAAGGTTTTGCAGACCTTTGCCTAACCGCTCGGCCACCGGACCGTTAAACTTTCAACTGATATAAAAATTATCATTAATAGGGCATGAGGTCAATAAAAAACCTGGATGGTGAGCTAAATACCATGTCAATACTTTGATGTAAAAATTGAAGGAAAATACTTGCCCCAAGACCAAAAATGTGCTAGAATATACACAGAAATAAAGAAACGGGTGCCAGCCCGTTTTTTGCGTGAAAATACCACGAATACCTTAGTATATGACAAAAACAAAAAAGAAAAGTAAAACAAAAAAAGCGAAGAAAACAACGAATATACCGAAAAATACGGCTATGCGAGGGACATCCGCTCCGGAGTGCTTTTTATTTGGCCTCATCATTGCCAGCGCTCTTTTGTTCTCATATCTCTCTTGGCAAGGCGCAGGACATATACAGACCAATTTCACATCCGCCGGCATTTCGAATGAAAAAAATGTTTTCCAGAAAAAAATAAACGATTTGGTCG
>JAPLXD010000047.1:15664-16218 GCA_026396255.1 Candidatus Moraniibacteriota bacterium
AAAATGTCTTCTTCTATTTCGCATAAAAACAAAAAAGTTGCCTCTTTTCTCGTTGACAAAGACAAAAAAGAAAGCAACTGGGGTCGTCATTCGCCGAAAAAGAATGGAAGAGAATGTTTCAACTATTGGGGATACCGCGGACCGGAAAACCCAACCGCTTCCGGATACAGTTGTTTCGACTCTCCCCAGCACGCTGTGAATGTAGTTGGAGGAAGAATTGCCGATCTTGTCGCTGACAAAATTGATACGCCCAAGGAAATGGTGATGTGGAAATGCGGTTCAATCAGTTGCGCGCGTAGCGACCGCGGCGCGGCCAAATGGATCTGGGACGTGGGATATTATTATCAGAAAGTTTATTCCAGCTCAAAAAAAGACAGCAAAGACAAAGAAATTACAATGCTTCGCTGAAAATCAAAAAATTACAGAAAAACCGATCCCGCTAAGCGGGATCGGTTTTTTTGAAATGCATTCAAAGTCTAATGAATAGCTAAAACTTAACTGCCTGTCTTTTTTCCTCACCAACCTCACTCCTCTGGTCATCCTTATTTCCCTTT
>JAPLXD010000031.1 GCA_026396255.1 Candidatus Moraniibacteriota bacterium
AATAATCCGAAACCCCGAGCGTAAGCTCGTGGGAGATTCATAGCTCGCGGAGAAATATAACAGCGTGTCGCAGAAAATAAAAGCGATGAGTGAAGGTTGGGCCGAAAAGAATACTTTCTGTCCGGCCTGCGGCTGCCCCGTCAGTCATTTCGAAAACAATAGGCCGGTAGCCGATTTTTATTGTTCGGATTGTCGGGAAGAGTATGAGCTGAAAAGCAAAAAAGACTTGATGGGAAATAAGATAGTCGACGGCGCATATCGGACAATGATTGAAAGACTGCAAAGCGATAATAATCCTAACTTTTTTTTGCTCAACTACAATCCGAAAAATTTTAATGTATTTAATTTTCTGGTTATTCCAAAACACTTTTTCGTTCCTGAAATAATAGAGAGAAGAAAGCCTCTTTCGCAAGATGCACGGCGAGCCGGATGGGTCGGTTGCAACATAGTTCTCAAAAATATTCCGCAGTCCGGAAAAATATTCTATATCAAAAATGGAAAACCGAAAGCTAAAAAAGAAGTTCTGGAAAATTGGCATAAAACCTTGTTTTTGAGAGAAGAAAAGGAATTGGCGACAAGGGGATGGATTTTGGATACGATGAATTGCATCGACAAAATCGGCAAGCGGGAGTTTCTGTTAGACGAAGTATACGCTTTCAAAAAAGAACTGAAAGAAAAACACCCGAACAATAATTTCATCAAAGACAAATTGCGTCAGCAGTTGCAGGTTTTGAGAGATAAGGGCTATTTGAAGTTTGTCTTACGAGGAAGGTACAAATTGGCGATTTGACAAGGTTTTCAAAACGATCAAAAATTGATCAGAAGTAAAAAAGTAATTTCTGTTCAATTTATGAAAATATCAAGAGAACTGGCGATAAAAATACTGAAGTATTTGGACGAGCATAAAGATTTCTATTTCCCGTTTCTCGTCATATGCCGGGAATATACCGAGGAAGACGATGACTTTGTTGAGATCGAACCGGACGAATGGAAAATGATTGCAAGCGATGACAAATATCAGACATTTGAATTGTGGGAAAATTTACAAAATCTTTACGAGGAAACGATTCGATTGATGGCGAAAGGATTTTTGGAGAAAATTAAAAAGGAATCATAGAGAGCTCTATAAATACTAACCTTAAGTCATGACAAAAAAATCTATTTTTCAGGAAATAAGATTGGATAATCTTATTCTAGACAAATCAAATCCAAGATTTGCTGAGTTATATGACGGCAGTGATAAAGAGGAGGATTTGGTTGAGTATTTGCTATTTACAGAATCCGGTGAAGATATTGCCAAGGGTATATCGCAAGCTGATGAGTATTATCCCGATAGGCCACTTTGGGTTTTGGAATATGGAGAAAACTATTTAGTCAAAGATGGCAATAGAAGGTGTGCAGCCGTAAAGGCCTTACAATTTCCTAAAAAATATGGATTAGATTTACCAAAATTTAGCTTAATTAAATTACCAGTTCTGATTTATAAAAATAAGGGAGATTTAGAAAAAAGAATTATTCAAGAGCATACGTCAAGCCTTTTCAGGCAATGGGACAGAATTGCCAAAGCATTGGAAGTCTATAAATTATTTACATCCGGAAACTCAATAGATTCGATGAAGGATATCGACTCAAGTCCATCTGAGTTAATAAAATTGGCCAGCTTTTATTACGAAGCTGTCAAGATAAACGGAGATGATTTAAAAAAATTGTTAAGGCGAGGAAGAGGAGAGACTGGCGGAAAGACAATTATCTTTGAAAGACTGTTTAAATATAAAGATCTCTGCGGATATAAATTTAAAAACAAGCCCTCGTACAAGATAGATATTTTTGATCAAGATAAATTTTCTAAATATGTCTCTTCGGTAATTGAATATCTTAAAAAACACCCTAGCACAACCCACAAAACAATAGATTCTGAAGGAAAAGCATTTTTTGAGAAATTAAAAGAATTTGGATTTGACATTAATGAAAAACGAGAAGAAAAAAAACGTAAAGCAACAAATTCTATTCTTCCAACGGATAAAAAAAGGAGAAAATCCATAAAGAATAAGCCAATTTATGAAAGAAAGGGAATCCCGGCGCCTTTAGAAAAGTTAATAAAAGAATGTTATAATCTTGATAGTAACAATTTTTCAAACGCTAAAACAGCTTTAACCAGAGTATCATTTGAATGTACTCTTAAATTTGTTGTTGAAAATACTGAATACAAAAAAGGGAAGAAACTTTCAAGTTTACAAGTTTTTCGATACGCTTTTTTTAATAAAAAAGGCGAGAAAAGAGCTCTAACAGATTTTACTATTCTGAAAAATGGATTTACAAATTTGATCATGGATGTCGGCAAAAAAAATGCTTTTAGGGATTTTGATCTGGATCGTTCTAATCAGATCATCCACAACTACAATATTGGTGCTGTTCCATCAGATGCGATAGCCATTTGCGATAATTTAATTGTATTATTGGAATTTATGTTACAGGATAAAAGAGATTTGATAGCTTCATTAAATTTAACAAAAATATAAAAATGAAATTTTATTCACCGCTTCGATACCCCGGCGGAAAAAATAAATTAGCGAGATTCATTGCTAAGATTTGCGTTGACAATAAAGTCAATGGTCATTATGTTGAACCCTATGCTGGAGGCGCTTCAGTCGCTTTATATTTATTACTAGAGGGATATGTTTCCGAGATTACTGTAAATGATATTGACCGTTCGATTTTTGCTTTTTGGCATTCAGTGTTAAACAGAACTCAATCCTTTTGTGAGCTCATCAGAAAAACAGAGATAACCGTAGAAACTTGGCAAAAAATGAAAGAAATACAAAAAAACAAAGAAAAGGCTAAACTTCTTGATTTGGGATTTTCTGTTTTTTTCCTCAATCGTACTAATGTATCGGGAATAATAAATGGGGGCATTATTGGAGGCAAGGATCAGAAGGGAAAGTACAAAATAGATTGCAGATTCAATAAGGATGAACTAATAAAGAGAATTAAAGAGATCGCAAGACATAGAAAAAATATACATTTATATCAAATGGACGCGGTCGAGTTGATATATAAAATATCGAAGAATAAAAAAACCATTTTTTATTTCGACCCGCCATACTATTTGAAAGGGAAGTCGCTATATGTGAACTATTATAAGCACGATGATCACAAGAAAGTTAGCGAAGAGATTAAAAATATTAAAAATGCAAAATGGATAGTTTCTTATGACGATGTTTCGGAAATAAGAAAAATGTATAAAGGATATAACGATTTAGCCTTTTCTTATTTTTATACAGCTAGGGATGCAAGACGGGGAAAGGAAATTTTATTCTCTAGCGCCAACTTAATAGTAGAGAAGGTTATTGAGCCGACTAAAATATGAAAGATGTAAAAAAGTCTAACTTTTCCCAGAGTTGAACTTTGAAAGTCACCACTAATCATTAAACAAAAACATATGACCGAGTCAGGACAGATTTATAAGTGTGCCAAATGCGGAAATATTGTTGAAGTTCTGCATGCTGGCGCGGGAGAGCTTGTTTGCTGCGGGGAGCCGATGGGGCTCATGATTGAAAAAAATGAAGATGAAGGGAAGGAAAAACATATTCCGGTTATCGAAAAAACCGAAAATGGCGTGAAAGTCAAAGTTGGTTCCGTCCCGCACCCGATGGAAGAATCTCACCATATCGAATGGATTGAAATTATCGCGGACAAAAAATCATACCGGAAATTTTTGTTTTCCGGTGACGCTCCCGAGGCTGAATTTTGCGTCGAAGCGGAAAATATCGCCGCGAGGGGATATTGCAATCTGCACGGTCTTTGGAAAAGCAACCTCTCCTAAAGTTGAACATTAGTAATTTCCAATCAAAAAAAAACAATCCTGCTCGAGCAGGATTGTTTTTTTATTTTATTAGAGAAGATAGCCCGTCCTATTTGTTGATCTTCCAGGTTTCCAAGACGGATTTCATGGTGTCTGAATATTTGTCGAACGAATCAACCGGAGCCATAAACTCCAATTCATGGAAAGTGAGACTGTCTCCGTGAGGCACTACAATATACATGAAGACGAAATTTTTCCCTTGGGCGAAAAGTTTTGCGGCAAATCCTTTGGCGGTGAGTTCCAAGCCGTCGGAGCGCTGCATGGTCATGTCAGGAATATCATTGAATTTGACGTTTTTGTCCATGCTCTTCAGTTGATTTTTGAGATCCTTCACCACGTCATTGTTGTCGGTGTATTTTCCGCCTCGATTGGATGATTGCAGATTTTGGATGTCGAGCGTGACGTCCGCAGTCGCCCTGAAGAGCACGGTCACCGCGTCTTTTTTCTCCATTGTCCAATCCTTTGGATATTGAATTGAATAGCCGAGCGCCGGATCGGAAAAAGTGTTCAGGCTGGCATCAGTTGCCGTTGCGGATGGAGTTGCGTTGCTGCCACTCACGGCAGTAGGAGCGGTCGCGCCGGAGGAGCTGTTCGTGTTGGCTCCCGCGTTGGTGCTCAAATCAACCGACAAAATTTTCCACTCGCCGTTTTCTTTGATGAATTTGTATTCGACCGGCGCTGCGGTTCCATCTTTGGCCGTGAGCGTCCCCTGGATGGTTCCCGTGTCGCCGTTGATCTCTCGCGAAGAAAATTTGTGGTCTTTATAATTTTTCAAAACTTCATAATTGTTCACATAGGCCAAAAATTTGTCATAGCTCACCGATTTCTGGAAATCGTTCGAGGTGAGAGCATAGGCGCCCTTGAGATCGCCGCTGGCAATGAGGTTGAGCTGCTTCTCGGCCACTTTCACGATGCCGGAAGTGGCATAAAAGGCGAGAATGATGACGAGCAGGATGAAAACAGCGACTCCTAGCAGGATCTTTTTCCAGAGCTTCATTTTCTTTTTCGGTTTTGCCTCTTCGGAAGATGGTTTTGTTTCGTCGTTGGCCATATTTTTTGATTAATTTTTATTGCCTGTATAATATCTTTTTTTCCAATTTTAAGCAAAAAAACATATCCACAGCGCAAAAAACAACCCCGTTTCAGCGGGATTGTTTTTGAAATGCGTTTTTTGATTTCGGCGCTTAGGCCTTCCGGCGGGTGGATTTTTTGGCTGTCTTCGCTACGCGCGTGGCGTTTTTGGCCACTTCTTGTTTGGCCGCAACGGCCAGCGCGCTCATAGATTTCCAATGTTTTTTGAGGTCAGCTGCCAATGCCGCAATTTCCGGCTGACTCGCTTTCCTGCCCTTTTTGTAGTCTCTGGCCACCGTGTCAATGATTTCCCGATAGACCGGTTCTGTGATCGCGCGCGCCTTTTCCAGTTTTTCCACAACCTCACCCTTCATTTTGATGGCCCAGGCCTTGGTGTGCTCACGGCGCTTTTTGCCTTTCGGCCCGAAGAAAAAATAGGCCGTTGCGGCAAGCCCGGCAAGACTGGCTCCGATCACGGCGTACTTCACCGCGTTTGCTTTGTTTGTTTTCTTTGGCATGTTCATTATTATAAAAATTACTTTTTCTTGTCGCGTTCCCGGCTACGTCTGCGCGCCGGCGGAAAGAACATCCGGAAAACGATATTGTCCTCGAGCCTATCTTTGAGCTCAAGCACGAATTCTTCCGATTCTTTGAAATGAGATTGCAATTTTTCCGAGATTAAATAAAGATTTTTTCCCGCTTTGATGAAATAAAAAAGGACAACCGAAAACAGCACGGCCAACACCACGGTCGCAATGGAAGAGATAAAAAAGAAAATGTCCGCTTTCACCAATGTATCCATGCGTATAGTATACTACAGGGCTGTTTTTTCGCCAAGAAGCCAATTGCATAAGTACGGCTTGATATATTTCGCCGCAAGGAATACTATTCATATGTGAATAGTATTCAATAGGATGCTTAAAATTTTTGCCGATTGGCTGACTTATGCAATTTTCCATATCGCCCCCAAGACGCTTCTCGGAGAAGCCGTCAATTTTTTTGTCTATGACACGATCAAGATTTTTTTGCTGCTCGTCGTGATCCTTTTTGCCGTCTCGATCATCCGTTCGTTTCTTCCGCCCAAAAAGATTAGAAGAATCTTGTCGCACGAGAAAAAATATTTTGGCAACGTCTTGGCCGCGCTTCTCGGGATTGTCACCCCCTTTTGCACTTGCAGCGCCATCCCGCTCTTTTTGGGATTTTTGGAAGCGGGCGTGCCGCTTGGAATAACTTTTTCCTTTCTGGTGGCCTCCCCGATGATCAACGAAGTGGCGCTTGTTTTGCTTCTTGGACTGTTCGGCTGGAAAATTTCCTTGCTCTATGTTGCGAGCGGACTGGTCATCGCCATTTTTTCGGGAATCGTCATCGGAAAACTGAAAGTGGAAAATTTGGTTGAAGAATTTGCCCACAAGGAAGAGGATGGCGGTCTGATCAAATCGTCGGAAGTGAGCTGGAAGAAGAGGGTGGATTATGCCAGGGAATATACACAGTCGATCCTCAAAAAAGTCTGGCCATATCTTCTCATCGGCATCGGCATCGGCGCGTTTATTCACGGCTATGTTCCGACGGATTTTTTGGCGCAATATGCCGGCAATGGAAAATGGTACGCGGTGCCGCTGGCCGTGCTCATCGGCATTCCGCTCTATTCCAACGCGGCGGGAATCATT
The DNA here is from genome assembly GCA_026396255.1 of Candidatus Moraniibacteriota bacterium. Taxonomy (GTDB): domain Bacteria; phylum Patescibacteriota; class Minisyncoccia; order Moranbacterales; family UBA11712; genus JAPLXD01. The sequence goes on from JAPLXD010000031.1 coordinate 6,601, forward strand.
CCGCTGGTGAGCGTGCTCACGGAGAAAGGAGTGAGTCTTGGGACGACGCTGGCTTTCATGATGGCGGTGACGGGACTATCATTGCCGGAATTTATGATCCTAAAAAAAGTAATGAAACCGAAACTGATTGCCATTTTCGCCGGAATTGTGGGAATCGGCATCATCTTCACCGGATATTTATTCAATCTGGTTTTGGAAAAATGAAATATTTCAGAGACTGATATTTATCCAAACCGTCTTCATTGGCGGTTTCGCTCTTTTCAAATTCGCAAAAGGGAGGTATAATCAGAATTCAGTGTTTAACCGCGCTCTAAATCCCCGAGCGTAAGCTCGTGGGATGGATGCGCTCCCCAAATCCTTTTCGTCGTGCTAACCTTGGGGTATGAATAAATATTTGCACGATTCCCATTGCGTATACTGTTGCGATTATCATATAG
>JAPLXD010000054.1 GCA_026396255.1 Candidatus Moraniibacteriota bacterium
CTTTATCTCGGAGAATATGTTTGGATATACAATCACAGAAAATTGAATTTCAAAGAACGAAATAATCTGTTATTTAAACTAATAATCAACAACCATTAGGTTCAAAAATTGAACTTTACCCTAGATAATGTTCTCTCCTTGCCATTTAGGCCAATATTTTCTAGGGTTTTTTGTTTTTATTTCAATTGTCTATTTTACTCCCAAAATGGCCGTTTGTCAAGACTGCCGTGAAACAAGCTCCTGTATACCTTTTTCAAGCCAAAATCCGATGTTTCACAAAAAAAGGAAAAAATATGCCGATTGACACCGCGCGTGCCATTTGATATTCTGTAAAACCAACCTGCTTCTCAAAACAAAATCCATATATTCATAAAAAAGCTCATGGCACTTTCTTCAAACGACCAATTGAAAAACCAAATTGAATCCGCGGAAGAGATTTTGATTCTCGTCGCCGAGAAGCCAACGCGCGACGCAGTGGCCGCCAGTTGGGCCCTTTCGCATCTTCTCCAGATCCTCGGGAAAAAACCGGTCGTTTTGCAGACAAAAGCCGCTGATTCTTTTTCCTATCTCGCCCCGCCGGAAAAAATGGAAAGCGAGATCAAAGGAGCGCGCGATTTTGTCCTTTCGTTTGATACGAAGCGGAACAAAATAACCGACTTTCGCACGGAAAACAAAATTGATTCGTTCGACATCTATATCACGCCTGAAAAAGCCGCCATCGATCCGCGGGATTTTTCTTTCATCCCCGCCAAGTTCAAATATGACCTCGTGATCACCCTCGGCTGCCAGAGCCTTGAAAGCCTTGGGAGCCTCAGCGAAAAAAACAATGATCTCTTTTTTGAGGTTCCGGTTGCGAACATCGACAACGCCAGCACAAACGAAAACTTCGGGCAGATCAATCTGGTCGACATCACCGCTTCATCCGTTTCGGAGATCCTCGCGGGACTTTTCAAGAGCCTCTGGGCGAGTCTTGCGAGCAAGGATATCGTCCTGTGCCTTCTGACGGGTCTCGTCGCCGCCACGCACAATTTCCAAAGCAAGAACACAACCCCCCAGACATTTCTCGCCGCCTCTTGGCTCATCGAAAAAGGCGCCGACCAGCAAGAAATCGTCCGCAATCTTTTCAAAACCAACTCTTTTTCCTTTATGAAACTTTGGGGACGAGTGATGGCACGCCTCCAGTGGGATGAAAATCTGAAAATCGCCTGGTCCACTCTTTCACTGGAAGATTTTGTCCAAAGCCGGACCAAGCCGGAAGAATTGCCGCTCGTCCTTGAAAAGGTGAAGGATAATTTCGCGTCCGGAAAATATTTCGCGATCCTCTATTCGGAAACTCTCGGCCGGAGTGTCGCGCTCGTACGGAACAACGATTCTGAATCGTTGAAAGGCATCCAAAAAAATTTGGGAGGAGAAGTCAAACAAAATTATTTGGAAATAATCTTCGAGGGCAAAAACATCCTCGAAGCGGAAAAGGAATTGTTGTCGAAACTAAAGTCCTAAAGGAGGAAAACCAGATGGCCGAAGCTCTCATTGTATTGTTTCACGACGATGGGACAGTTGACATCGAGTGCACGGGAGAAGTCGCGTCTGCATATGACAAAGCTTCAAACGTCATTGTGGTGCCCAACTGACGCATCGATTATGGAGAAAGTTGGGGAAGTGCTACCCAAAGTGAAGCGCAAGAAGCGGTAGAAATAAACTTGACTCAAATTGGCCGGTTCCAAAGGATGGAATCGGCCACCTTTTTTATTTATACAAACTCGCTGCGCCGAGAAGATTGGCTTTGTTTCCGAGCGTTGAAATCGCGAATTTGTAATTCGCTTTTTTGTTCATTACATTTTTTTTGGCGATGGCAACTGCTTTCTCAATATATTTCTTCTGCTTGGACACACTTCCTCCAAATACGACTACCTCGGGATCAAGGATATTGATAAGATTCGCTATCCCTATACCAAGAAATTCTGCTGCTTGCTTGATAACTTCTTCCGCGTCCTTATTTTTATTTTTTGCTTCCTGAAACACATCCTGACTACTTGATTTCCGACCCGTCTTGCTTTTGTATAATCTTTCGATCCCCTCTCCTGCGCTGAAATCGTCCCAGTCATGCCATCTGGAACCGTGAAATATGTTCAAGAAACTGATCTCCATCGCCGATTGATGCGAACCGCGAAAATTCTTCCCATTAAGGATAAAACCTCCACCGATATTCGTTCCCAAGGATATCGAACAAAGGGACTTCATCCCTTTTCCCTTTCCGAAAAAATATTCACCAGCCGCAAAACATCTTCCGTCATTTTCCGCCCTCACAGAAAAACCGCTTTTTTCAAGAAATTTCAAATCGAAATTAGCCGTTCCATAGCACCATTTTCCCCCACTAACAATTTTCTTTTCCAGATCGGCAATATGAGCCGCGGAAAAAGCTACTTTTTTTGCCCAATGTCTTTTTCGATTTTTTTGGCAATAAGCCAGAATAATATTTTTTATCTTATCTTCCTTCCGCGGATTTTTTTCTTCTTCAATTTCGAGAAGCTTGAACTTGCCGCCATTGATTTTCACAACCGCCTTCAAGATTTTTGTCCCTCCGATGTCAAAGCAAATGATTTTCATTTTATTGATTGCTATTGATTATTTTTTTCGCCGTGTCCCACATCGCACTTTCCCCCTTTTGAGTCTTGAGCCAATACCACCACTCCGCGCCCCAGAAATAGGCCTCGGAAAAATTCGTCTTGCGGGCATATTCGGCGATATCTTCCAATTTTTGCGGACTCATCGATTTGTATTGCTCCTCCAGGCTCATTTCGCTGAGCCACTTTGGCCCCCAAGGCTCGCCCTGCAGTTCGGAAATGATGATCTTTTTTTGATTGGCAAAAATTTTGATGAAAAGAGCTTTCGTCCGGAAAAAATTCGGCCCGAGCGGATAGTTGAAGTATCCAAGCTGGGGTTTATAGATCGTCCGATAAAGCGTCGTCCCAAAAATATCGGCTCGCTTGGCCGCCTGGTACCAAATACTCAGTTCCCCGCTATCCGTCACCATGACCGGCCGCGTCGGATCAAGGAGCTTGGTCTGGGCCACCTCGCGCGTTACCAGGTCCCCGTCGGTTGCTTGGTCAGGACAAGAACCAAAATCAAGAAATGGTTCGTTTTCCGCCTGCCACATTTCGATATTGTCAAAATTTTTGTATCTTTCGATGAGCGCATATTCATATTGAAGGAGTGCGCGCTCCCTTTCTGTTTTGTCATTCATATAGAAGCTCGGGATGAAACACTCCGGCCAGCGGGGCACTTTGATGCCGAAAGTCAGAATGACTTTCACGTTTCTTTTTCGCGCTTCGTTGACGAGCCAGTCCGTTTCCGAAAAATCATACACTCCTTTTTCTTTCTCCACTTCATTCCAGTAACTCGCTAGGCGTATTTTTTTGACTTGGAGGCCGTCCAGAATATCCGTATATGATTTTTGCCAGTCGAGTCCAAGGCTTTTCGCGAAAACCGGCGAATAGGAAATACCGAAGCTCATTTTTTCATTCTTGCTTGAGACCGGCCAATTGAAAATGATGAATATCAAAATAACCAAAGCAATCAGGGTCAAAAATACCCAGCCGATGGCTTTGAAGACATATTGAAAAAAAATTTTCATATTTTTCAACTGACTAAAACGGTTCCCAGAACGACTAGGACGACTCCAATCGCTTTCAGAACAACGTTTAGCAATGTGAATTTTTCAATAAATATTTTTTTCCAGTAAAAACTCAAGATTATCGAAAGGAGAAAAGTGAGAAGATACTGGACGGAAACGAGAGCGTTCACGACCACCACGCTGCCGAGAAAAATTCCATAGTGGATCAAGACCGTTCCGATCCCGGCGAAAGTTTTGGCGATGATGGAACCGAAAAAATTCTTGGCGTGCTCTTTTTTATTTCCCTCTTTGAAATTGGAAAATATTTTTTTTCGGAATGACGGCACGGCCAGTGAAAGTATCGCCGACGCGGTGATCCCCATCCGGCTGATGATATATCCGCTCACGAAATTTTGCTCGCTATAGGCATATTTCAGGACGATGAGGGAAAGCGCGGCGAGACAGCCGGCCAGGATTGTTTTTTGCCAGTTGGAAAAAAAAGATTTTTCATAGTGCTTGTAAGAAATCAAAAATCCTCCCGCGAGCAAAAAACTGATTCCCAAAAGCAAAGACGCGGAGATTTTTTCCTGGAGAAAAATGGGAGCGAGAAGCGCCGTCAAAACGGTCGTTACCGCCCCATAGAGGACATACACCCGCAAAGCTGAAGACACCAAAAGAGACTGGAAAAGAAACGCCAGAGCCAGATAAAAAAGAAAACCGGAAAGGATAGCCGCGAAAAAAGCGCCCGAGCCGCTCCATTCAAGTCCAAAGGGTGTGAAAATCAGGCTGAAAATGGAAAAAAGGCCGATATAGAAAGTATAGAGCTGCCAGTTTTTGAGACGGGCTGTGATGAGAAATTTGCTATATACGGCTTCTCCCGCGAGAAATGTATAGCCAGCAAGAACGGAAATGATCCACATATTTTTGTTTTATTGTTAGAATTTTTTCAAGAGCTACAAAACCAATGAATTATTTTTGCAAATTTTCGCGTATTCCCGCGCACTCGGACGAATTTTTCGCTCGAGCGTCTTATAATCTACTTCCACCAGTCCAAACCGCGGCCAGAAGCCCTTATCCCACTCGAAGTTGTCCAAGAGCGACCAATGAAAATAACCACGTACGTCCACACCGTGTCGAATTGCGGCATAAACGAACTGCAGATGATCTTTAACGAACTTTTTGCGCTTAATATCGTCCGCATCAGCTATGCCATTTTCGAGAATGTATATTGGAACGCTGTATCTTTCATCTATTTCTTTAAGCAGATAATAAATTCCTTCTGGGAATATCTCCCAACCCAAATCCGTAAAATCTTTATTTTCATTTATCATCCTCCTGGGAAATTTTAGACGAAAGCGGAAATAATACTGCAAAGCGATAAAGTCATTTTTATTTTTTGAAAGGCCGTAAAAAATCCAATTGCCAAAATATCCGGCCACCCATACTGCTAAATTATCTAACACAGAATTCTTTTTGTATGGTTTGAAATATTTTATATGGTTGGCAAACCCAACTTGATTTTTTTCCGAAGCTTCTTTGATGGATTTGTAAGATAAATTATGAGCCCTCATTATTCTCCTGTATGCTCTCCAAGCAAGCCACAAATTTTTCTTTTGAGGGGGCCTGATGCCTTCGATATAACTATGGCTAATTACGACACTGGGCTCATTAAGAGTAACCCAAAACTCGCAAAGGTCATTTAAATTTTTTGCGATATATTGGGAATATCTCGCAAAATATTCTGGAAACTTTTTATTTAAAATTCCTTTTTTTTCTACAAGCCAAATTGGAAGAGTATAATGCCAAAGCGTCACAAACGGTTCCATCCCCCGCGCGCGGATAGCCTTGATAACTTTTCGATAATGCTTGATCTCTTTTTCGTCGAACTTCCCCTCTTTCGGTTCGATGCGCGACCATTCGATTGAAATCCGAAAGGCACTTAGATTCAAAGACTTGGCAATATCCAAGTCCTCTTCATACCGCTTGTAATGGTCACAAGCCCGGCCGGAAACATAGTTTTTCGGATCGAACATTTCCGGAAACTTCTCCTGCTGCCAAGTTGCCCATTTTGTTTTTGCCTCTTTCGCAAGCCGCTTCGCGTTTTTCTTTTCCCACCCTGTCCAATCATTTTTATTCCCGCCCTCAACCTGATGCGCCGACGTCGCCGCTCCCCACAAAAAACCTTCAGGAAATTTGAGAATTTTGTTTTTTTCTTTTTTCATTTGTATTCATTTTATCAGCTTATGTAAACTCTTGCTAGTTTGTAATTAAACGCTAGATAGCCTAAAATAATAAGTAGCAACGAAACTTATTGATCACCGGTCGTTGATCGCTGATCATTGTCAAATATGTCTGAAGACAAAAACCAAAATCCACAATTCTACGAGATCCACGGAACGCACGAAGAAGACGTACGGAGGGTCTTGGCGAAAATGAAACATGAATCCGAAGAGCAGCAAGCGGCCGGTTTTGCCGCCGTTTTGGGTTTGCCGTATATCGACCTCAACATCTTTCCAATTGATCCGGAGACGCTCCGCACTATTCCCAAAGAGGACGCCCAAAAATATGGCGTCGTCTGCCTCCAGCGCGCCGGAAAAAACGTGAGTCTCGCTTCTCCCAATCCGGAAAACCCCGAACTGCAAGAATTCGAAGAGCGATTGAAGCAAGACGAGGGATTCACACTCAAATTTTTTGTCTGCTCGACCGGAGGCCTTCAAAAATCGATCGAAAAATACAAGCACATCGCCCTCATCGAAAGCTTGGAGGAAATGCGCCTCACTCTCACCGGCGCCGACCTCGAAGAATTTGAAAAAAATCTCAAAGATGTCATCGACCTCAAAAAAAGGATCACCGAAATCCCGACAACCGAGGTTTTGAACATCATTGTCGCCGGCGCCGTCAAGATGGAGGCGAGCGATATCCACTTCGAACCCCAGCAGGACGGCATCCGCCTGCGCTACCGCCTTGACGGAGTGTTGCAGAATATCACCGTCATTCCGGCGCAATCCTATCACTTCATCATGTCGCGCGTGAAAGTCCTCTCGGGAATGAAAATCAACGTCCGCGACATCGCCCAGGACGGCCGGTTTTCGATCAACCTTGAAGGCAAAGAAATCGACGTGCGCGTTTCAATCCTTCCGGGAAACTTCGGCGAAAACATCGTGATGCGGCTTCTCAACCAGGAATCGGTGGCTCTCCGCTTTGATGACCTGGGGCTGCGCGGACTCGCCTATGACAAACTTATCGAAGAAATGAAAAATCCGAACGGGATGATTCTGAACACCGGACCGACCGGCAGCGGAAAAACAACGACGCTCTATGCGGTCATCAACACGCTCAACACGCCCGAGGTGAAAATCATCACCATTGAAGACCCGATCGAATACAAGATCAAGGGCATTTCCCAGACGCAGGTTTCGGGTTCCCGGGGATACACTTTCGCCAACGCCTTGCGCGCCATCGTCCGCCAGGACCCGGACATCATCCTCGTCGGCGAGATCCGCGACGATGAAACCGCCTCCATCGCTGTCCACGCCTCCCTCACCGGGCACCTGGTGCTCTCCACCATCCACTCCAACAGCGCCATCGAAGCGGTGCCGCGCATGGTTGATATGGGAGTCAAGCCGTCGCTCGTCCCCGCTTCCGTCAACGCGATCATCGGCCAGCGGCTGGTGCGAAAACTTTGCCCGCACTGCAAAGAAAAATATGTTCCCGCCCGCGAATCGACGGAAAGCATCAAAAAAATACTGGCCGTCATCTCGCCCAAAGCCAAGCTTGTTATCCCAAAAGACATCGAATTTTTCTTTCGGGCGAAAGGCTGTCCAAAATGCCACGGCCTCGGATACAAGGGACGGATCGGAATTTTCGAAATTTTCACGATGAATGAGGAAATTTCCCAAAAAATCACCGAAATGGCGCCGGAGGGAGAAATTCTGGCACTCTCTCTTGAAGACGGAATGATCACCATGCTTCAGGATGGCATCTTGAAAGCGCTTGAAGGCATTACTTCTCTCGAGGAAGTGCAGAGAGTGACGGGCGAGGGCAAATTCTTGGAAGAATTGTATGAGAAAATAATCAGCCAACTGCTTTTGCGCTCAATCGCGATCACTGCCGAAGACGCGGAGGCGATCCAGGGGGCGAAAAAGAATCTTTCGGCTCTCGGGGAATTGATTGCCGGGACTTCGATGGAAAACGCCCTGCGCTATATTCTCGGCACCGGCCTTTGGCTCAACGCCGGTGATATCCACATCGAACCGGAAGAGAACACCGTCAAAATCCGCTATCGGATCGACGGTATTTTGCAGGACATCGCGGAAATCCCGATGAATGAGTATCCGCACTTTTTGGGAAACATCAAAGTTTTGAGCGGCTTCAAGGCAACGGACATTGAGCAGGGAGTGAAGGACAGCCGGTTTGGAATCCGTCTCGATGAGGGAGCGCTTCCGGAAGTGGCGGATCGCGAAGTGGATGTTCGCGTTTCGATCATTTTGGGCGGCTATGGCGAAACGGTCGTGATGCGGCTACTCAACCAATCGGCCGAGGCTTTGAATCTGGAAAAATTGGGGATTCGAAAACAAAATCTTGATTTGCTCCTCGCGGAGGCCAAAAAACCGAACGGCGTGATTCTGAACACCGGCCCGACGGGTAGTGGAAAAACAACAACGCTCTATTCCCTACTCTCCATTCTCAATAAACCGGGCGTGAAGATCATCACCGTCGAAGATCCGATTGAATATCGGTTGAAAGGCGTCCTGCAAACCCAGACCGATGACAAAAAAGGCTACACTTTCCCGAAAGCCCTTCGCGCGCTCCTGCGCCAGAACCCGGACATTATGATGATTGGTGAAATTCGCGACGATGAAACCGCGCAGATTGCGGTGCAGGCTTCGCTCACCGGACATTTGGTTCTTTCAACGCTTCACACGAACAACGCGGCCGGATCGGTGCAGCGCCTCATCAATATGGGTGTCTCGCCGACCGACATCGCTTCGTCCGTGAATGCTTTTATGGCTCAGCGCCTGGTTCGAACTCTCTGCCCGGAATGCAAGAAAAAAACCCAGGCTAGCCCAGAAGTGAAATCCCATATTGAAAAAATTCTTCAAGGCATTCCGCCGAAAGCAGGCATCGAAGTTCCAAAAGAAATCGGAGTCATCTTTGAAGCCGTCGGCTGCTCCAAATGCAACAATATTGGCTACAAAGGCCGCACGACCGTAAGTGAAATCCTCGCCATGACCAAAGAGATGGAAGAGCTGATTACAAAACAGCCAACTACTTCGGAAGTCGAAGAGCTGGCTCGCGAGCAAGGGATGATCACGATGGCCCAGGACGGAATCCTCAAAGTCCTCGAAGGTATCACGACGATGGAAGAAGTGGAACGGGTGACGGAAGAATAGACAATCTCTACGAATTACGAATCAAGTACGAATATACGAATTCTTGTTACAGAAAACAGGATCAGGCTATATCTGATCCTGCTCGAAAAATTATCTTTGTATCGACCCAAAAAATAAACTACAGATCAAGATCATCGCTAAATTCCTCAAGTTTCTTAACTTTTTCGTAAAGACTTTCCAGCTCCTCCAAAGAGTATTCTCTAGAATTTACGGAGGCGGACACGCCGTCTAGCTCTCTCGAGAGACCTTCTAAGATATTCCGCAAATCAGTCTGCAATTCACTTTTGCGCTTTTCTTCGTCATTTAAATTTTTTTCATCTTCGATTCCCATATTTTCTTCAATTACTTTTTATTTCTACCCTTAGAATACCCCCCCCCCGACGCTTGTTGTCAAATCGTCTCTAATGTGGATATGTGATAAAATAAATACACAAATAAAAATTATTTTATGGCATACATATTTCTCGACGAAAGCGGCGACCTTGGTTTCAATAAAAAGTCCAGCCAGTGGTTCATCTTTACTATCGTTTTGACCAACAATCATAGAAAAATCGAGAAGGTTATCAAAAAGGTTAGAATGGGTTTGAAGAAAAAATACAAAAGAATAAGCGAATTGCACGCTTATCACAGCAAGGCAGAGGTGAAAAGAAAAATGCTCAAGCTCCTGTCACAAGAAAAAGATCTGAAAATTATGTGCATAATTCTCAATAAAAAGAAAGTTTACGTAGATCTCCAAAAGCAGAAAAATTATCTTTACAATTATACTGCCAATATACTTCTGGATCGGCTACATAACAAGAAAATTATTCAGACGGACGAACCAATCGACTTATACATCGATCAAAAAGACACAAACAAATTTATCCGGGAAAATTTCGAAAAATATTTGAAAAACAATTTCCAAAAACGAGGCAATAAAAGAGTAGTTATAAAGATAAAGCCGTCATATACCGAAAAATGCCTGCAGGCGGTCGATTTTATTTCCTGGGCGATATTCAGAAAATACGAACAGGGTGATCTTGAATATTACAAACTGATAAAAAACAAAATTATCGAAGAAAATTTGCTGTTTAAATAAGAAAACCCCCTGTTTTGACGGGACGCCCTACGGTATCCCAACACAGGAGGATTTACTTCTTGTATACTATTACTACCATATTCAAATAAATAATTCAAGAGGCGTTGTGGAAAACAAAAAAACCCTCTGATATGCAGGCAAATTCCCGCAACTAGGGAATCGCGGGGTAGGAACAGTGCCGAGGAAGAGTTCAGCCGAAACCGAACAATCCGTGTCTGGGCAAAAAAGTTCCCGGTAGGAAAGTTACGAGCTCCCCTTATTATGCCTGCAAATCGGAAGGCTCAAATGAAAAAATTGTCTTTTTTATACGTACTTTCCGGATTTGTCAGCTTATCATAGGCTGTTTTTTTTGTCAAGCTGGTCAAAATGAGCTATACTGACAGCAATGATTACCTCTTCCAACGAGCAAATCGACGACACCAAGCTGGATATCACGCTTCGGCCGCAAAATTTCGGCGAATATTTCGGCCAGGAAAAAACGAAGAAAAATCTGCGGATTTTGATCGATGCCGCCAAAAAAAGAAAAGAGCCGATTGAGCATGTCCTTCTCTATGGCCCGGCGGGACTGGGGAAAACAACCCTCGACAAATTGATCGAGGAAGTCCTCTACCCTGCCATGGAAGATTTCAAACTCGACATCATCATCGGAAAAGGACCTTCCGCCAAAACCTTGCAGCTCGATCTCCCCCGTTTCACCCTGATCGGCGCAACCACCCGGCTTGGCGCGATCTCTTCCCCATTGCGCAACCGCTTCGGCGTCATCAATCGGCTGGATTTCTATGAAAATGACGAAATCGAAAGTATAGTCCACCGCTCCTCAAAAATCCTTTCCGCTCCCATTGACAGCGCGGGGGCGAAAACCGTTTCCCAATCCAGCCGCCGCACTCCGCGCGTGGCCAACCGGCTTTTGAAACGCGTCCGTGATTTCACTCAAGTGAATGACAGTGATACGATCACGGAGGAACTGTGCCGCGCGGCTTTTGCGAACCTCGAAATCGACGAACTGGGGCTTGAACCGACCGATCGGCAAATTTTGCGGACGATAATCGAAAAATTCAATGGCGGACCCGTCGGGATTTCCACCATCGCCGCCGCCACATCGGAAGAAATTGAAACGATCGAGGATGTCTATGAGCCTTTTCTGCTCCAGATCGGTTTCCTCACCCGCACTCCCCGCGGCCGCGTCGCCACCGAAGCAGCCTATAAACATTTGGGAATAAAGTACGATAAAGAACAAGATAAGCTGTTCTAAAATATATGACACTCAAAAAAGGTATCCTTTGGTCGCAGAAAAAAATGCGGCCGCAAAATGTGAAGCGCGGCGGCAAGTATCAGGGCCCAATGGGAAAGTTGATGAGCAACGAAAAGATTGCCAAAGCTCTTGACCAGCCAAGGGAGCGAAAAGAATTCTATGGAATGCTCAAGAGCGTGTCCGAGGGTGGAGTATATAAAAACGAGCTGCGCAAGTTTTTTGGAGACCTCCGGTCAGGCAAAGTCAAAACCCGCACCATCAATGCAAAAGAACTCCGCATAATCGCCAAAGAGATTTTTCCGGACAGCGCGAGGAGGTATACATTCAAAGAATCGAGATCCCAAAAAAATACCGCCACCCCTGGTCAAAATTCTGCAATGTTTGACGAAATAAGAAGAGGATTTTCTTCTTCCGGCGGCACGCGGACAGAATCCAACCCGCCGCAAAATGTGGTCGCCTTCAGACATGGTACGGTAAAACCGGCAAAACAATATACTCCCGGAAAAAGTTTGAACTATGAATTCGCAAAATCTGGTTTTATCAAAGCAACTAATGCTAGTTTGTCCGATTCAACAATCAAGAAAGAAAGCGCTGCTCCACTGGAGGTAACAAAGAAAAAATCGACAAAAAAATATTCTCCCGGAGACAGTTTGAACTATGAATTCGCAAAACCGGGTTTTATCGAAGCGACCAATGCCAGCTTATCTGATGTAGCCACCGAAACAAAGAGCGCTGCTTCGCCGGAAGTGAAAAAGACCAAACCAGCGGGAAATTATTCTCCTCTTGATGATAGGCTGAAATATGAATA
>JAPLXD010000014.1 GCA_026396255.1 Candidatus Moraniibacteriota bacterium
AGGATTTTTCAGCAGCTCCCTAATCTGCTCCTGGGTAAAAATTCTTTTGCTCATATTTTTTTGTTAATTGATTACATTATACCAAATTAAAAAGTGGACAGGCTCTTTTTTAGAGTGTCCACTTTTTGGGGTACAGATCAGTGTGACTCGGGGCTCTTCGTTTGCGATCTTTGCGCAATGTCTTGTCCTCCCTCTTAAAAAATAACTGTTTCCTTCGGATAGAACATCTTCTCTCGGGTGATTTGAAGCGTCCGGTGAAAGATGTCCACAATCCTAGCCTGGGCCTCAGTGCATTTGCCCTGATAAATTATGGGCTTGTTTTCCTGAGTCGCAGTCATGACTTTAGTCTCTTGCTGCTGGTTCAGACTCATGACCCACCTCCTCTAGCAGCGGCCTAAGCCGTGGCTACGGTGTGTTGTTTTAATACCTCAAAAAAATTAAGAATGAGGACATCTTCCTTTTCCTCTTGAAAGGCTCCCAACTCCGCCTCGGGATCCGTTACCAGTTCTATGAAGTTAGGGTTTAGGTTATTCCCCCAAAAAACTTTCATTCCCCTTATATCACATATATTGCTTTCCATGGGGCACTCCCTTCTAAGGAAAAGTTTACCCACATCTTGGACCAAGTGAAAAATCTTTCACATAAAATTTCTCGCTTAATCCAAGATTTGAGTGAAAATATTGTTGTGTTTTCCTCCCCAAAAACACAAAACGACCCAGCAAAAATAACTTTGGATCGTTTTTATCAAAGAGCTGGCGGTTGTCCCCTATTCAATTTCTGCAACCGTAAGCCCTTTCGATTTATTCAATTGTATCTGCCTCATCGGCGGACTGATGTTTGTGTTTGACGCCCTTTTATTGTATGCCTAATCGCACACCTGCGTCAAACTGACTTATCCACAGGCTCCGCCATGTAAGAACAAGAGAAAATATTGGCTTGTGTATCGTGTTATATGATTCGTGTTACATGTTTTTCCACTCTGCCGTTTGCCTGGGCAGAAGTTTTTCGGCATCTTTCGGATTTCTCATGATTTCCTCGGAAATCAGTTCCATCCGGGCGCCCTGGGAGCCTTTGATCAAAATAACATCTCCTTCCTGAAGCATATTTTGAATAGGGATTTTAGCTTCAGACGAGTCAGTATAGCAGAAAATTTTATCCTTGTCAAGACCCGCCTTTTCCGCTTCGTCGGCGATGAATTTCGCTTTTTCTCCGACGGCGAACAGCACATCCGTCACTTCGGACACATATCTGCCAACCTCCCGATGGCCTTCTTCGGCCGCTTCCCCAAGCTCAAGCATATCCCCGAGCGCCGCGATCTTGCGCCGGGCACTTATTTTTTCCAGAACCTCCAGCGCCGCGAGCGCCGACTGGGGTGCGGAATTATAGCTATCCTCGATGATCACCGTATTCTTGATCCCATCGATCAAATTCAATCTTCCCACCGGCGCCTGAAAATCTTTGAGCGCTTCGGCAATTTCAACCAGGTTCATTTTGAAATGGATCCCGACCGCCGCCGCCGCGAGCACGGCATATATTTGCGGCCGTCCAACCGACCGCATCAAACGCACCGGCAAAGTTGTTCCTTCGAAACTCAGCTTAAAACTGATGCCCTTAATCTTGCTGATGTCGCCGCCGCGCAAGTCCTTCATTTTTTCATAGCCGAAAAATATGTCCGAAGCCTGGATATCCGCCCCGTCGGAAAAGCCGTAGGATATTTTTTTTGACTTTATACTTTCCGCCATCACCCGGACTTCCTCGTCATCCCAATTCAAAACCGCCATATTTTCTTTGTTCAGCGCCCGGACAAGATAGCCTTTTTCTTTGGCGATATTCTTTTTATCTTTGAAAAATTCCAAATGGCTGATCCCAACCGTCGTCATCACCCCGACTTCCGGCGCCAAAAAATCCACCAGATACTTGATATCTCCCGGTCGGTCCGCGCCCATTTCAAGGACCAAAATCTCGGGATAGCTTTTCCGGCTGGAAAAAAAAACGATGCCAATAGCTTTGAAAAATACAGCTGTCCATTTCCGAAGACTTCCACCTCCGCTTTCGATTCCCAAAATTGTGAGCGGCAGTCCGATTTCGTTGTTATAGTTCTTTTCGTTTTTGCGCACCCGGAATTTCGAAGCAAGCACGGAAAAAATCGCTTCCTTGGTTGAAGTTTTTCCGACCGATCCCGTCACACCGACAACACGCGGCTTGAAACGCCGCAAAGCCTTCTGCGCAAAATACTTCAACAATTTTTCCAATACAACTATTTTCTTGGATTTTCCGCCAGAGGCGGATCCGCCTTTGGCGGACATAGCATTACTATTCATATATTTCAATTCTTGTTTTTCTTATCATTTTTCTTATTCCCATTATCCGTCTGCGGCGGAGCTGGCGCTGGCGGAGCCGGCTGTCCATCTGCCGGCGGATTTTGATATATCGAAACGTCGTGCGTCGCATTGAACACATCCACATCATGCTGGGTATACTGCTCCGTCGGTTCGATATTATAGTAATCTAGCAGAAATTTGGCCATTTCGCCAAATGTCGGCGCCGCGCTCGATTCCGCCCAATCCACATTTTTCGGATTGTCCAATTTCACCAGCATGACAAATTTCGGATCATAGGCCGGCGCATATCCGGCAAACGAACCGATGTGCTGGTTGTCCTCATATCCGCCGCCGCCCGGTTTGGGAACTTGCGCCGTTCCTGTTTTTCCAGCTACCAAATAGCCCGGCACGCCCGCTCTTTTTCCATGCCCGTTTTGCACAACGCTGATGAGCATCCGGGTTGCATCCAAACTCGCTTCCTTGGAAATGACTTGTCTCACAACTTGAGGCTGGGTATCATCCTCGTGCCCGTCGGGATAGGCTATTTTATCCACCAAATAGGGCTTCATCAGTTTTCCTCCATTCGCAATCGCCGCGATGGCACTTGTGAATTGAATCGGCGTGACGGAAAGTCCCTGCCCGAAAGCCGCCGTGAACGCGTTTATATTTATCAACTGTTTGAGGCCGGAAATGTTCCCGTTTGCCTCCCCGATCGTATCTATTCCTGTTTTGTCCCCGAATCCGAAATTTTTCACATATTCCAAAAATCGCATATTGCCCAGAAGTTTTTCGACATATATCGCCCCCGTGTTCAAAGATTTTTCCAAAACCTGCGTCATCGTTTGCACGCCATTCGCTTTCTTGTCGGAATTCTGGATCGTATAGCCGGCTTCATTCACCGCTCCCGTGTCCGTGTACGTTGAGTCCGGCGTCACCACTTTCGCGTCAACTCCCGACGCCAGCGTGATCGATTTGAAAATCGATCCGCATTCATAGTTGTCACTCACGGCCGGATTGGCAAACACGGATATATCTTCAATTTTCGAATAGTCATTCAGATTGAAGTCGGGAGCCGAAGCCATCGCGAGCACTCCGCCCGTCGCCGGATCCATGATCACCATGCTGCCCCGATCGGCCTGATATTTTTCCACCGCTTTTTTGATCGCCATCTCGGCCCGGTATTGGATTGTGTGATCGATTGTCAAATAGAGATCGGCTCCGTTCTGAGCCGGCACGATATTTTTCTCGCTTATCGAAATCCAACGGCCGCCCGTATCCTGCTCTTGTTCCAATTTTCCCGGCGTGCCCTCCAACTCTTTGTTCCAATACGCTTCCAGGCCATAGCGCCCGACTGTTTTTTCTCCATCCGAGCCCACAAACCCGACCACTTGGGAAGCAAAATTATCAGCCGGATAATAGCGCTCCGATTCCGGAGTCATATATATCCCTTTCAACTTTTTTGCCGTTATTTCCGCCGCCTTGTCGTCCTCAACCTTATGCTGGATTACGGCGTACCAGCCATTCGGCTGGTCCAATTTTGATTCCAAATCACGTTCGTCCAACTGGAGAATGGATGCCAATTCATGCGCTTCAGCTCCTGGATCTTCGACTTCTTTCGGCACGGCATAGACAAGCGACAGCTCGCGGTTGACCGCCACGGGATAATATCCGCTTCCGTCTTTCGCAAAAATCTCTCCCCGTTTGGGAACCAGATCCTCATATATTTTGTGCTGGTTGGAAGCCAATTCTTCATAATAGGCATGAGCCGTTACTTGTAAATTATACAGCCGGAGGAGAATGGCAGCCGCTCCCGCAAAAACAAAAAAAACCAGAATGTATATCCGGAAATTTGCTTTGAGCGAACTATTTTTATTTTTGGAAAAATTTTTTTTCACCATCTCAGTGCAGTGTTATGGTCAGAAATAACAGAAAAAAATTATGTTATATGTTACATGTTTCGTGTTACGTGATCACTACTTCATCGCCACGTTTCCCGGCAATGTCAGATAACTCACATCTTTCGGCGCGGTCATATTGAGATCTTTTGTCTTTTCTTCGATGTTGTACATCGAACGCAGCTCTGCTTCTTTGATTTTCAGCTTCTCATTGCTGTCACTCAATTCCTGCGCTTGTTTTTCGAGGCTTTGGATTTTGTATCCTTGCGTCGCAGCGTTGTTCACTTCAAAAATATAGAATACTCCCGCCGCGCAGATCAAAGATACAAGCAAAAATGACCAGGTTATACGACCGGTTTTCGTTTGTGTGGTTTTTGCAGCCTTCTTTCTTCCCCCAAAAACAACCGAGTTGGAATGGCTGATTGCGGCAAATTGACTCATTGGACTTGCGTCCCCCAACTTTACTGCTTTTTTTGTTTCTATTTTTTGATTAAACCTTTTGCGCTATTCTCAGTTTCGCGCTTCTGGCTCGCGGATTTTCCTCAACTTCGCTTTCCGAGGCCGTGATCGGCTTTTTCGTGATGATTTTGAGCCGCGCCCGGTGTCCGCAGACGCATTTCGGAAAATTGGGCGGGCAAATACAATCTTGCGCTTCTTCGCGGAAAAAATTCTTCACGATCCGATCTTCAAGCGAGTGAAAGCTGATAATGGCTAATGTCCCCTTACTAGCCAGCGTTTCAACCGCCTGATTCAAAAAATTTTTCAAATTTTCAAGTTCCTGGTTGGTTTCGATCCTGAGCGCCTGAAATACCCGCGTAGCCGGATGGATCTTTCCTTTTTTGTATCTCTCCGGAACGGCTCTTGAAATTATATCTACCAACTCTTCTGTTTTCCTTATCTCCCTGATTTTCCTTATCTTCCCAATCTCCCTTGCAATTCTTTTTGCAAATCTTTCTTCTCCGAGATTTTTGAAAATTCGAACCAGTTCATCTTCCGCAAGGTTGTTCACCAGATCAGCCGCTGTCCTGTCTCGAGTTTCCGGCGAATAGCGCATATCAAGCGGTCCATTTTTGAGAAAGCTGAATCCCCTCCGGGCGTTTTCAATTTGGTCGGAGCTGAATCCAAGGTCGACGAAAACTGCGTCTACGGATCGAATCCCCCCGCCTCGACTCGCCCGCGAGTCGGGCGAGGCGGGCAGCCCCCCGAGAATTTCTTTTATGTTGGCATAATTGTCGGCCGCTCCGTGCCAGTACCCGACGATCTCGCCCCCGCGATTCCCTAATTTAATAAAGGCCTGATCGTCATTTTTATTTTTAATATTGACCGGCACGGAACGAACCATTCTGATCAATTCTCTTTTTGCAATAGGAATTCCTTCCTCGAGTTTCTTCTCAAAATTTTTGACGGCATCCTTGTCCCAGTCAATTGAGATCAACCTTCCGCCCGGAATGATCTTTGCCAGCACCGCCGCCGAATGTCCTCCCGCGCCAAGCGTCCCGTCCACGACTGTCATTCCCGGCTTCAATTTCAGATTTTCGAGAAGTTCCTCCAGCAAGACTGATTTGTGGATCATATCTTAGTAAATTCCCAACTTACCCAACTGCTCTGCGATCTCGTCCGAATTTTTTTCCGCGTCTTTCTTGTACTGGCTCCACTTGCCGCTATCCCAGATTTCAAGACGGTTATAGAGACCCGCGACAATCACTTCCTTTTGAAGTCCGGCATATTCTTTCAAATAGTCAGGGATGAGCACCCGCCCCAGCTTGTCGATGTCCACATCGACCGCTCCGGCCAGCATCAACCTCACGAAACTTCTTGTCCCCGATTCCCCCATCGGCAGACTTCCGAGCTTGGATGACAGTTCTTCCCAAGTCTTGAGCGGATATATGAAAAGACATTTGTCGAGTCCGCGAGTGACAACCGCTTTCGAAACTTGGCAGGAATGGCCACGCGTTTTTTGGGATCTATATTATGATTGTATTCGCCGATGAACATAAGTTACGCACAGATTGACCTAGTTATCCCCACTTCCATCCACTTTCCAACACTATATATACATTCTAATCCACTCGCAAACATCCGTCAACACTTTCACTTCAACAAAAAAATGGCTTATACAAGCCACTGGAAAGCATTTTCCCCACAAGTTATCCACTTTTTCTCAATCTCGTTCCTAAATCCCTGCAGGAGCAAGGTTGTACCTTGCTCCTTTCGTTGGCACAAAGCGTGATATAATCAAAACATATGACATCTCCTCGCGTATCAAAAGATTTCAACGACAAAATATATTTTCTCACTTTTACCATAAAAAGATGGTATTATCTTTTCGATAGGTATTATCGCTGGAATATTTTGGCTGATTCTTTGAAATACTGCCGTAGCAGCAAAGGATTGAAATTGTATGGATTTGTTTTTATGCTCAATCATATTCATCTCGTTGTTTCTTCTCCGGATGTCGCGGGATTCATTCGCGATTTCAAGAGGTATACTTCCAGAGAACTTCACAAAAATATCTCTCAAACGGAACCCAATATCCTCCAGTTGTTTTTAGATGAAAACGGAAAATATGAATTTTGGTCAAAAACCAATATGCCGAAACTGATCGAGACAGAAAAGTTTTTATATCAAAAAATGGAATATATTCATGCCAATCCGGTTCGCAAGAACTATGTCGCTCAAGCCGATCACTGGTATTGGTCCTCGGCTAATCTGAATTGTGAGATTGAAGTTGATAATATTTGGGAAAGTTAAAACATGCGGAGCAGGGTACAACCCTGCTCCTGCGTTAAAGTTCAAAACTATTTATAAAAAAAGGGACTAAGTTTTTTACGCTTAGTCCCTAGCCGAAGTAAATCCAGCCAGTCTTTTTTTACTGAAGCTGACACTTCGGAAAAGGTTCGGTAAGGTGCCGTTTGGCAGTCATCGTTGAGATCACGCGTCTCAGGAGTAAAACCAGAAGCGAATGGCAATTTCCGCAGCATAGCCGATTATCCCACCGACAGTTGCGCCAATTACTCCTCCCAGATTCAGAGGTTCGGGATACCAAATCCCCTTTACGGTGAGGGGAATATTCATAATTCTCTTGCCAACATTCAACCCGATTACCGCCCCTAAGGCTATTCCGAACAAATCTCCCGGCGGAAGTAGCCAAACTCCGAGGGCAAGAAATAAGGCTGCAACCAAGAAAGATTTTTTCGTGAATGTAGCCACTTCCTTTTCTTTTTCCGGCGTCCATCCGGGCATAGGTCTCCCTGTTAGGAGATGTTGATACAGAGCACGGAGTCCGGCGATCCCAAACAGGGTGGCGATAAAGGAAATCGCATACGGCATTAAATACCCTACATACCAGGTTCCCCAATCTTTGGGAAAGTCCATGCTGTATTCCTCCTTTAGGGGACTGTCGCCAAGCGACAATCTGATAAAAAATTAGCTAAGGTCAACTAGGAATAGTTAATCTTGGTTAACTTTCTATCTATTTTCTTCTTTTTTCGGTGATTTCTGCGCCTCTTCTTCGTTTTTGGGCGCAATGTCCCC
>JAPLXD010000039.1 GCA_026396255.1 Candidatus Moraniibacteriota bacterium
GAGTGAAAAGTCTCTTGCATGATTTGCATTTCAACCTGCCGTCAGTTAAGCTCCAGAAATCCCTGCTCAAACATTTTGGACATTTGAACTTCATGAGATAATTTTATCTCAAAAGGTTCATTTTTCAAACTTTACCCTTATTTACTTCCAGCTCACCAGAATTAGTCCTCCGCCGGCCATGGCAACTCCGAGCCATTGATAGATTGAAAGTGGAGCAACAAGGAAGTTGCTGATCACAGCCGCCAGTACGGGAAATATCCCGGAGATCAGTAAAACCAGGAACGTTTCCTGTTGAGGAACAACCTTGAATGCATAGAGGATGAACCAAAATCCTCCCGCTGATAGCAGTCCCATCACAGACGCATGGATGGCGGAGCTGGTAGTGATTTTTTTGATGTCGCCGATTCCACTTGCAACTGCAATAAGT
This sequence comes from Candidatus Moraniibacteriota bacterium, assembly GCA_026396255.1. Taxonomy (GTDB): domain Bacteria; phylum Patescibacteriota; class Minisyncoccia; order Moranbacterales; family UBA11712; genus JAPLXD01. The sequence continues at coordinate 428 of JAPLXD010000039.1, forward strand.
GCTAAAACTATGAAGGCGAGAGTCTCAAATATTAGATTGATTTTCTCGCCGTGGATCTTACCTGCACGTTCTGCGAAAAATCCATAAGTGCTCCACATCACCAAAGCCGCAAAACAAGCGATTTTCCAATTCATGCGAGTTCTCCTCCCGAAATTTTATAGGCTTACTTAAGCCTTTATTTGTAAATTTACATCATTACTGTAATGTATAAGTATAGAGCCGATTTGGATAAATGTCAATAGCTTGACAGATTTTTGAAATCTGGTAGTATTATATCAATAAGGCTGGGATACTCGTATATTACGGGTTTTCTCCGGGTTCTAGCGAAGAGATTCCTTGAAAGAGGGGTCTTTTTGTTTTATAATAATGCCGTGGACCCGGGCCCGTCGTATATGAGTTATTATTCCGGCCTAAGAACCCGGAGAAGCGGGTGCAAATCCCGCCGGGTCCATAACAAAATCCGTCTTGAGGGGCGGTTTTTGTTTCGCGATTTCCAATATTCACTATTGAATTTTTCTCGCCCCCGTGCTATTATTCTAATGCCACCCTACGGGTGATCACCCTTTGGGGTGATTATTAAATTATCCCCTATAAAATATTATGACCATTCAATGGTACGGACATTCGTGTTTCAAGATCTCAACCAAGCCTGATGGGCGTGGTTCGGGCGAAGATGTCGTCATTTTCACTGATCCTTTTGATAAATCGATCGGTTTGCGCCCTCCGCAGGGGAAAGCGGATATTGTGACTGTGAGCCATAAGCATCCCGATCACAACAATTCGGAAGCTCTCAAAGGTGAGCCGGCGATTTTGGATTTGCCGGGAGAATATTCGATCAAAGGCGTGTCGATCACGGGGATCAACTCCTTTCACGACAAGGTTCAGGGTACCCAAAGAGGCATGAACACGATTTTTGCGATTGAGAGCGAAGGTATCCGGTTTTGCCATCTGGGCGATCTGGCAGACAAACTCGACAAGAAGCAGCTGGAAGAAGTGAATGGGGTGGATATTCTGGCAATCCCGGTGGGTGGCAGCGGCTATACTCTCGATGGAAAAGAAGCCAAAGCGGTTGTTGATCAGATCGAACCGAAGATTGTGCTCCTGATGCACTACAAAATTCCGGGAGTGAAAGTAAAATTGGATGATGAAAAGAATTTTTGCAAAGAAATTGGTCTGTGTCCAAAAGATAAAGTGGCCAAATTGATTCTCAAGAAAAAGGATTTGGAAGAAGGAGAGATGAAAGTGGTGATGATGGAAGCGTTGAGCAGTTAAAGTGTCATCCGAGATCGGATCTCGAGTCCGCTCGAGATGCGATCTCTGTTTAACTCAATAAAATGAATCTACACGAATACATTGAAAAATTGAGAGCGAAACCTGTTCGCGAGCGGGAACGGATCGCGGTCATTGCGACGGCCGTCGGATTCGCAGTGATTTTTCTTATCTGGATAGTGTCCTTCAACGAGATGAACAAGCCGGTCGAGACGCAGGCTGATCCGACGTCGGCGAGTCTCAATGACCTGAAAAATAATTTCCAGACCGGAAAGGATTCGATCCAAAATATGATGCAGCAATTACCCGGCCAGACGGGTGCGACGGGAACGGATGATACGAATGGTGCAGCGAATGCTCCGGGGACAGACACTGGAGGGAGTCTACTTCCCGCTCCAGATGGAAATTTGCAAAGTCCGACGGATAGTGAAGGCATCGGCGACAATTCCCAAAATATGAATGCCGGTTCAAGCGCAGGGACGAACCCGGGCGCACCGCCAAACAATAATCCGTCGGCAAACAGTGGTGTTCCGAACCGGAAAAACAATAGTGTGCCGCAACTGCCCTAAGTAGCAAAGAAAAATATGGAAATTGGATACATCAAATCGAGAGAGCTAACTACCGAGATGAAAGAATCCTATCTCGCCTACGCGATGAGCGTGATTGTGGCGCGCGCTCTTCCCGATGTGCGGGACGGGATGAAGCCGGTGCATCGCCGGATCCTTTTTGCGATGCGCGGGCTTGGTCTCACTCACAGCGCGAAATACAGAAAGTCTGCGTTGGTTGTCGGAGATGTGCTGGGAAAATATCATCCACACGGCGACACGGCGGTATATGATTCGATGGTGCGCATGGCCCAAGGTTTTTCTCTGCGTTACCCCATGGTGGACGGCCAGGGAAACTTCGGATCGATGGACGGTGACAACGCGGCGGCAATGCGCTATACCGAAGCCAAACTCACGGCGTTTGCGGAAGAAATGATGGCCGACATTGAAAAAGAAACGGTGGATTTCGTCCCGAACTATGACGCGTCGCGCCAGGAACCGTCGGTTCTGCCCGCCAAAGCTCCCCAGCTTCTTCTCAATGGAACGATGGGAATCGCGGTTGGGATGGCGACGAATATTCCCCCGCACAATCTTGGTGAACTGGTTGACGCGATCGCCTATCTCATTGAAAACCCTGATTGTGAAGTGAAGGATCTCACGCAATTTGTGAAAGGCCCTGATTTTCCGACCGGCGGATCAATTTTCAACCAGTCCGACATCATGCAGGCCTACCTCACCGGACGCGGGAGCATCGTTTGCCGCGCCGAGACCGAAATTGTTGAAACAAAAAGCGGCCAGTTCCAGATCATTGTGACGGAAATGACCTATTCCTCGAACAAGGCGGCGATGATCGAAAAGATCGCCGATCTTGTGAAAGCCGGAAAACTGGAAGGGATCAAAGATTTGCGCGACGAGTCGGACAAAGATGGAGTGCGGGTTGTAATCGAACTCAAAAAAGAAGCTTTCCCGAAAAAAATTCTCAACAAACTCTATACTCTCACTGATCTTCAAAAATCGTTTCACGTGAATATGCTGGCGCTGGTTGACGGGATCGAGCCGAAAGTGCTCAACCTCAAGGCGATGCTCGAATATTTCATCGCCCATCGCCAGGTGGTTGTCACGCGGCGGACGCAATATGATCTGCGGATTGCCAAAGAACGGGCGCACATTTTGGAAGGCCTCAAGAAGGCGCTTGATCACATCGACGCGGTCATCGCCACCATCCGAAAATCAGCCACCAAAGAACTGGCGCACGACAATTTGATGAAAAAGTTCAAGCTTTCGGACAAGCAATCGACTGCTATTCTTGAAATGCGCCTGCAAACCCTCGCCGGGCTTGAGCGCCAAAAGATCGAGGACGAACTCAAGGAAAAAATGAAATTAATCAAAGAGCTGGAAGAGCTTTTGAAGAGTCCGAAGAAAATTTTGGGCGTCATCAAGACGGAACTTCAGGAGCTCAAAGAAAAATACGCGGACGGGCGCCGCACAAAGGTGGTGAGATCGGCCGTGGGTGAATTCAGCCAGGAAGACCTCATCCCGAATGAAGAAGCTATCATTGTTTTGACCGAAGACAACTATGTGAAAAGGATGAATCCCTCGCTCTATCGCGTGCAAAGGCGCGGCGGCAAAGGCGTGATTGGCGCGACAACCAAAGAGGATGACAAGATAGATATGGTGGTGAGCGCGATGACGCACGATGACCTTTTCTTCTTCACGAACACGGGAAAAGTTTTCCAGACCAAAGCCTATGAGATTCCGGTTTCTTCGCGGACAGCTAAGGGCCAGGCCATTGTGAATTTCCTGCAGGTTTCTCCGGATGAAAAAATCACGGCCATCATCACGGTTGGGAAAGATTCCCAGGCGAAATACTTGTTCATGGCGACGAAATTCGGGACGGTGAAAAAAACAGCCATTGATGATTTCGCCAAAGTCCGCCGGTCGGGTCTCATCGCTTTGAATCTCGCCGCGGGCGACGAACTACGCTGGATTGCTCCGACGACCGGAAAGGATGAAATCATCATCACCACTTCCGCCGGGCAGGCTATTCATTTCAAGGAAACAGATGTGCGCGGTATGGGCCGGACAGCGGCCGGAGTGCGGGGAATCAATCTCAAGAAGGACGACGCGGTTGTTGGAATGGATGTGGTGCTCAAAAACCAGAAAGGCAATCAGGTTTTGATTCTCACGGAAAACGGATTTGGCAAACGGACGGATCTCAAAGCCTACAAAATCCAACGCCGCGGTGGCAGTGGCATCAAAACAGCCAAAATCACTCCGAAGACGGGGAAATTGGTATGTGCGCATATAGTCAATCTGGACAATCTCGAAACGGATCTCATCGCGTCGAGTGCCCAGGGTCAAATCATCCGCGTGCCGCTCAAAAGCATTTCGTCTCTCGGCCGGGCGACCCAAGGCGTGCGCGTGATGCGCCTCAACGGAGAAGACAAAATCGCGGCGACAGCCGTGTTATAGACTATATCTCAATATATTTCAAAAAGACGTTCCACAAGGGAGCGTCTTTTTTCCATTTGTACTCTTTTCCTATTTATTGTAAAATTCCAGTATAAGAATCTTTACCAAAACAAAACAAAATGACAAAAAAAATATCAGTGATCTTCTCTTTCGTCCTCATTCTCTCAATGGTGGTTCTCTCCGGTTGCGGGTGCGCGAACAACGGGGCGACAAGCTACGAGGTGCGCCTGGAAGTCTGGGGGCTTTTCGACGATTCGGACGTGATGGCCAAAGCGATCAGCGAATATCAGAAACGAAATCCGCGGGTCAAAGAAATCGTCTACAAAAAGCTTACGGTTGATACATATGAAAATGATCTGATGGATGCGCTGGCGACGGGAAACGGTCCGGACATTTTTCTGATCCACAATACCTGGCTTCCCAAGCACGCTGACAAGCTGGCGCCGGTGCCGGTTGACAATTTTTCCTCAAGCCAGGCTCCCATACTTACCCCGAAACAGGTTCAGGACCAATTTGCGGACGTTGTTTCCTCTGATTTCGTTTCGGACGGGAAAGTTTATGCGTTGCCTCTCTCCGCGGATTCACTCGCACTGTATTATAACAAGGATATGCTGAACCAAGCCGGAATTGCGGCTCCGCCCGCAACCTGGCTCGATTTCGATTCGGCGGTGAAAAAGATCACCCACATTGATTCCCTGGGGAACATCAATCCGAGCGGAGCGGCGATGGGAATGTCGAGCGATGCCAGTCCCGGGACCGGGAAAATCAATCGGGCGACGGACATCCTCACGCTTCTCATGATGCAGTCCGGCGTGGATATGATCAGTCCGCAGACCAAGCAAGCCGCTTTTGCCGATTTCACGAGCGCGACCTACGGAGGCGAGGCTTCGCCGGGAGAATCAGCCCTGGCCTATTATACGAAGTTCTCAAATCCCTCCAAAGCTGAATATTCCTGGAATTCGCAGCAGCACAATTCAGTGGATGCTTTCATCGAAGGGAAAACGGCGATGATGCTCAATTATTCCTGGCTTATCCCGAAAATTCAATCCAAAGCCCCAAAATTGAATTTTGGGACCGCGAAAGTTCCGCAAAACAAAGACAAGAACGGAAACGGGATGGATATCGATTTTGCCAACTATTGGGCCTACGCGGTTTCCAAAAACAAGGCTCAAAATCAGGACTCTGTCAAGACTGCCCAGCAGAACAATCGTGCATACGCAACGGACAGCCAAAGAATCGCCGAAGCTTGGAAGTTTATTCGGTTTCTGACAATGCCGCAATCTTTCAGCCAGGATTTGCCGGTTGCTCCGGCCGGGACACAAAGTTCCAACTTCAATCCGGCGGCGGAATATGCCGCGAACCTTGCCAAACCGGCGGCCCGGAGAGATCTCATCGACAAACAAAAATCGGATATCCTGCTTTCCCCTTTCGCGGCGGGGAATCTCATTGCCAAATCTTGGGCGCAACCCGACAACCTTGGAGTTGAGAAAATTTTCGATGATTTGATTGACAATGTGGTGCTCAAGGGCACGAAGATCCACGATGCGATGCAGCAGGCGCAAAACAGCGTGAATGTTTTGATGAGAAAGTAACAATGGCAATGAAAAAAAGAAAAAATAAAATTTTTATAAAAGCGTTTATTTTGGCATGCCTGATTGTTTTTTCGTTCAGTTTATCTTCAAACGCAAAAGCCGCCCTAGTTCCCTGCGGCCTGAATGGAACGGCGAACTGCACCCTTTGTCATCTTGTTCTCGGGTTCAAAAACATCTATGACTATCTCCTCTCACTGCTTCTGGCAGCCACAACGCTGGTGATTGTTGTGGCGGGCGTGATGTATATGGTTTCGAGCGGCGCCAAAGGAATGATCGAAAAAGCCAAGTCCGCTCTCACCTATGCGCTCACGGCGATGATTCTCGGTCTTTTGGCTTGGCTCATCATCAACGCGACTCTCAATGCTCTGGGTTTCAAAAACGCTGGCAGTTGGTACAATTTCACTTGTGATACGGAGCAGACCAAGGGGCCGACATCAATGGGCGGGGGTGGAGCGACACTGCCGGGGACAACGCCAGGTGGAGGGGCTGCACCGGGAACGGGATCGTATAAAGCGAGCGGCGATATAAGTCCCAAAGCTCAAGAAGTAATTAACAATTATATGAACACACAGGTTGGGAAGAATTATGGCGGTGATGTGCATTGCTATTCAACGACGGACGCGGCCTATACACTCTCTGGATTGCAAGACTTGGGCGGTCAGTGGAAAGTTTGGGATAAAGATCCAAACTCCATCAAGCCGGGGGACGCAATGCAGACCAATAATCATACGTGGCTTGTTTTGGAAGACGGTAAGACATCCAAAGCGGTTGAAGGGGGAAAGATCGGAACTTATAATGATGGCGTAAACAAAAATATTATACGAGCAGCGGAAGAAGGTCAGCAGATAAGAATAATCCATGTTGCAGACGCCAAGGCTAAGAAAAATTAATATAAAGTAAGGATAATTTCATGTCTCTCAAAAAGATTTTCATCGTTGTCGGACTTGTTGTGATCGTCGCCGTTTCGGTGACTATGTTTGTTCTCTTGTCTCAAAAAAAGGGAACTATTTCGCAGGAGCCGGCGCAAAATCAGGAGAGCGCCATTCCAGCCGTTCTTCCTTCCAAAACAGATCCTTCCGTCAGTCAAGAGAATGTTAAAGAATCGCGAAAAATATTTGAAAATATCATCCAAGAATCGATTTCTGATAAAACAAAAAAAGAAGGGTTGAAATTAATTGCTTTTGAAAATCAAAAAGGAAGCCCAATTCCCCTTTCTGATTTTGAGAAGGCGCTTGGCGTCGAAATGCACTCCAAAATTCAAGAATATTTGAGCAACGGATATCAAATATTCTATTGTCCGGGGTCGGGCGAAAAAAAAGAATTTGGTATATTTCTGGAATATAATCAGGAGAAAGTTTATATAGGATTCAGTTATGATGTTTTGGATATGATGAAAGATTGGGAGAATACAATTTTCCCAAATCTTCACGCAGTTTTGTATCCTAATATCAATTTCAGTAAAGAAGAGTTGAATCAAAAAATCGAGTTTCGGGAGGGAAAATACAGATATGCCGGAGTGAATCTACCTGGCGGAGAAAAGAGTTCCATTCAATATCAAGCGGTTGGAGATGGGATTATTGTTGCGACTTCTCTCTCTTGCCTTGATAATTTGTATCAGCACTACGAACCTATAGATCCCTAAAATAATTTTTTAGAAATATAAAAATGAAAAAAACAATCTTCTTTCTATTCCTTCCGATCATGTTTTTTCTATTGTTACCGGTTGCAAGTTTTGCCGAGAGTTGCAATGGAACATGCTATTCTTCCGTGAATTGTCCCGGCGGGTCGGTCGTCTTGTCAGGACAATGTTCAGATGGACAGGTTTGTTGCAGCGGTGGGTTGACTAACCCAGGAAGTGTCGCCGCGCCGAGTGGAAACCTTTCCACGCCCCAAAGTTCACAAGGAACAACGATGACCGGCGGCGGTACTTTTGGCAATCCGATCGGCCCCACGACGATTGAGGGCGTACTTGGAAACATTATGAGTTATCTCCAGGGAATTGCCGGGACGATTGCCGTGATCTTCATCATCATTGGCGGTATTATGTATATGGTCTCGGGCGGGTCGAAAGAAATGGCTGAGCGGGCAAAGAAAACGCTCATTTGCGCCATCGCGGGGCTGGCGATCGTGCTGGCCGCTCCATATTTCGGTCAAGAAATAAAAGCGATTATTTCCGGAGGCAACCCGGGTTCCGCTCTGAAGGATATTCTTCTCCGAATTTTGCAACTTCTTTTGTCGATTGTCGGTTTTCTTGCTATAATATCAATGGTGGTCGGAGCGATTTGGATGCTCACGGCCGTTGGCGACGAAGACAGGTACGAACTTGGAAAAAAGACAGCCGGCTATTCCATTCTGGGACTTACGATTGCTCTCGCGGCGCTCGTCATTGCCAATCAAGTGAAAACCTTGATCGGGGGATAGTTTTCACAAATTTGTTGAAGCTAAATTATTTTTTTGAATTGCCGGCCAAAGGCTGGCAATCACTGAAAAGAAGGGAGGTGAATATATGAAAGAAAAAATGAAAATTGTGGCAATGCATATTGTTTCCGCATTGTTTCTGGTTCCGGCCGCGGCCTTGGCGCAGTTCAATCCGCCGGGCGGGACGAATTTGCCTCAGGCCTCCATTTTCAGCATCATTCAGAATATAATGTTCTATCTGCTCGCGATTCTCGGTTTCGTTGCCGTCATCGGCTTTGTCGTTTCCGGAATTTTGTATCTGGTCGCGGCGGGAGATGAGGATGCGCAGGCCAGAGCCAAGCGGGCGATGATATATTCCATCACGGGTGTGATCGTGGGACTGGCGGGGCTTGTCGTACTCTATGCCGCGCAAAGGCTTTTGGCCGGACAAACCCAAGCTTAGTCTTTATTGAAATTTGAGTTTTATCCCCCCTCTCGCGAGAGGGGGGATTGTTTGTATAAAGAATATAATATATAATCCAATTAGCTAAGACTTAATCGAAAACAATGCAAAAACAAAAAAACAAGTGGCCAAAATTTCTTTCAGCGGGCTCATCAGCGTTTATTCTGGCAGTGGCCTCTGCGCAAACGGCTTTCGGACAGGGGCAGGGATGGAACAAAAGCAATTATGATATGACCGGACTTCCCAAAACGACACTTTTGGCGATAATAACAAACATTACCTCATGGCTTTTGATGATCATCGGATTCGTCGCAATTATCGGATTTATCATTTCCGGAATACTCTATCTCACGGCGACGGGCGATGAAGACCAGCAAGAAAGAGCCAAGCGGGCAATGTATTATTCCATCACGGGGGTGATTGTCGGATTGGCCGGACTCGTTGTGATTTATGCGGTCGGCAATCTGCTTAGCGGGCAAACCTTATAATTTGTATTTACTGCCAATGAAAAAAAATATTTTTATAAATCTTCTTTCCGGAATTGTAACCATGTTCGCCGTTGTTTTTCCCGCGAGCGCGGATGTCGCGCTTCCGACAAGCGTCGGCCTGCCAGCCGGAACTCTTACTGATGTTATCAAAAATCTAACCACTTGGCTTCTGGGAATTTTCGGATTTTTGGCGATCATCAGTTTCCTTGTGAGCGGAATAATGTATTTTTTGGCGGCCGGTGATGACAAAGCGCAGGAGAAAGCTAAAAACCAAATGACCTGGTCGATTATGGGAGTCGTGATCGGGCTTGTCGGGCTGGTGGTGATCTATGCGGTGGATTCTCTTTTGAGAGGGGCGTTGTGATTCTAAAAATCTTTGTGATATAAAAAAACAACCCCGCGACCGAGAGCAGTGCTCAAGGCGCGGGGTTTTCGTTATTCCCAGTAGATCATCTCGATACTGACACTACTGATTTCCATGGCTCCTTCGAGCGTCCAAACCTCAATATTATTGATGCCGGTGGGGTTGAAATAGCTGGGGTTTCCCACTTCTCCGGCTTCAAAAAATACTACGGCTGTGAAATTTTGGGAGCCGGGATGCACCAAGGACTTTGTCCATTGGCCGTTTATTTTGATGAAAATCTTTCTCGTGTTTTGTTGCAAGATC
>JAPLXD010000027.1 GCA_026396255.1 Candidatus Moraniibacteriota bacterium
CCTGCCGTCAGTTGAGCTCCAGAAATCCCTGCTCAAACATTTTGGACATTTGAACTTCATGAGATAATTTTATCTCAAAAGGTTCATTTTTCAAACTTTACCCTAGATTATATCCAATGGCTGACCGGAGACGCGGCCGAAAAGGCGATGCGCGAGGACGGCCAGTGTCCAAAAACGGGAGAGTGTATTGTGTACGATGACTACTATATCCGCAACCAAAATCCGCTTGTCCGCACTTTCGAAATTTCGCCGGACGTAAAAATTGTTATGCAGACATACGACGCGGAGCAGACCGGCGTTGTCATGAACAACCAGGAAATATCACTCGACCAATTTAAGGACATATACAGCTCCAATTCGCGATTGGGCTTGAGAGATGTTCCATATATAGTGGAAATTAGCAATCAACAGATCGTCAAAATAACCGAGCAGTATATTCCCTAAAATATTGGCAAAAAATCTTCTTCAAAAACTGAAAGATTGGCGCGCGAAAACGGCTCGACGGGAAAATGTCGAGCTTTTTCGGGTTATTTCCAATCAAGCGCTTGAAGAGATCGCCGCCAAGCAGCCGCAAAGCAAAGTGGAATTGCTTGAAGTGAAAGGCATCAAGGAAAAAAAATACGCGAAATATGGAGAAGAAATCCTGGCGCTGGTGCGAAAATCCGAAAGCTCAACTCTCGGAAGCGTTCCGAGAGTTGAGCTTTCGGATAGCGAGAAGATTTTTGAAGTCGGAGAATACCTTGATTTTTTGAATGAAAAATTGCTCGATGCCGAGGCAAGGGTCAAGGGCGAAGTTTCGAGTATTGATATTCGCGGAAATTATATTTTTTTCAGCATCAAAGGAAAAGATGAAGAGAGCCTGATCAGCTGTTTTGTTTGGAAAAATGATTACCAAACCAGCGGCGTCGATCTTGAAGAGGGGATGGAAGTGGTGATTTGGGGATATCCGAACGTATACAAGCCGAGCGGACGCCTGTCTTTTCAAACAAAATTGATCGAATTGGTTGGAGAAGGCTTGCTCAAAAAAGCGTATGAAGAATTAAAAAGAAAACTGGAAGCCGAGGGAGTTTTCGCGCCGGAGCGGAAAAAAATATTGCCAAAATATATCCAAAGAATCGGCCTCATCACTTCTCATCAAGGAGCGGCGATCGGTGATTTCATTTCAAACATTGGAAATTATGGCTATCAGATAAAGTTTTTCGATTCGCGGGTGGAAGGCAAGCAAGCCGTTTTTGAGCTTGTGAAGGGGGTGAAATGGCTGAATAAAAACATGCCCGATTTGGACGCAATTGTTTTGGTTCGCGGGGGAGGAAGCCTCGAGAGCTTGCAAGCGTTCAACACAGAAGCGCTCGTGCGCGAAATCGCCGGCTCAAAAATTCCCGTGTTGGCGGGTGTCGGGCACGAGCAAGATGTCACGCTTGCGGCGCTGGCGGCGGACAAAATGGTTTCCACGCCAACGGCTGCCGCTTTGGAGATTCGTCGGGCTTGGGACGAAGCGATACACGGAGTGGAGAGCAACGAGAAATATATTTTGAACGCATTTCAAAATATTCTTTCTGAAAAAAAGAATATTATTCTTGAGTCCGAACGGACATTGTCGGGAAAACTTGCAGATATTTTTGAAAGATTCCGCCGGGCAAGGGAGAATTTGAAAAATAATTTAGTGAAGATCAAAATGACAATCGATTATGATAGAAATTATCTGTCAAATGCTTCAAGAAAATTAGTTTCTGATTATCGGCGGCTATTTTCTGATTTCAAGAATATGCTGAAATCATTGGCAGAAAAAATTATTATCCACAATCCCGAAAGACAGCTCAAATTGGGGTACAGCTTAGTCAGTTTTAATAACAAAATTGTCCGAAGTGTGAAAAGCGTACAAATTGGCGATGAAGTGGACGTGAAAATGAGCGATGGAAAATTACGATCACAAATAAAAGAAATAGTAGTCAATAAAAATTAACGTATTTTTTTGTCATCCCCGCGGAAGCGGGGATCCAGGGATGATTGGAAATAGAAATTTTCTGGATCCCGGGTCAAGCCCGGGATGACAAGCGAAAGCCTATGACCAAAGAAACCAACCTCACCCAATCTCTCAAAAAACTTGAAGAAATCGTCGAGTGGTTTGAATCCCAGCAGGAAGTTGACGTTGAAAAGGGGCTCGAAAAGGTAAAAGAAGGCGCGGAACTGATAAAAGCTTCGAAAGAACGCCTCAAAAAAGTCGAGAATGAATTCGAAGAAGTGAAAAAAGAGCTGGAAAATGGGGAATAAAGATGAAAAAGCAAATTATTCTTGAAAATCAGAAAGTCGAATACAGCCTGCGTCAAAGCGCGCGGGCAAGGTGTTTGCGCGTCACGATATATCCGGGCGGGGAGCTGGCAGCCACTCTTCCCCGTGGAATGAGCCTTGAAAAACTCGAAAATTTTCTCCGCCAGAAAGCGGATTGGATCTTGCGCAAAATGAATCTGGCGAAAAAAAGAAAGCCGAGCCTTTTGCTGCCCAAAGCGAGTCGCAAAGAATATTTGGCGAGGAAAGAAGAGGCGTGCGTACTTGTCGACAATAAAATAGATTATTTCAGAAAAGTTTACAATCTCTGTCCTGCAAGAATTTCTATTCGCAATCAAAAGACAAGATGGGGGAGCTGCAGCCGAAAAGGGAATTTGAATTTCAATTATCGAATCATCCATTTGCCGAAAGAATACCAAGACTATGTTGTTGTTCACGAACTTTGCCATTTGAAAGAATTCAATCACTCGCGTAATTTCTGGAATTTGGTCGCCCAAACCATTCCGGATTGCAAGAAAATCAGAAAAGAGATTAGGAATTTGTGAAAAATAGGCAGGAGCAAGGTTGTACCTTGCTCCGTGTGTTGGCGCGAAACAAAACAAAAGGACCAGGGTACAACCCTGCTCCTGCAATCATTGTAAAAAAATCCGGAGAGAAATTAGGAATTTGTGAAAAAAGATAGTAAAATAAGCCCAAGATGGAATTCAACGAATTCGTGAAAAAACATCATTGGTATTCTTCTCTCTGGGCGGATGTGGTCTGGGTGCTGCTCGGCGTTTTGGCGTTGCTTTTCATTTTTGGAACTCAATACGCGACGGGAGGGTCCGGATTTTCATTCAGCAAAATGTTCGGGAAAAAGACCGAGCCGGTGTCAGTGAGCCAGCCCGCTGCCAAAATTGAAGATCCTCCGCAGGTTATATCCATTTCGCCAGTGAGCGGAGATCCGAACGTGAAAATCGATTCGCCACTGAAAATATCTTTTGACAAATCAACCTTGGGATACGACGTCAATTTTGTCGTCGAGCCCTTCAGCAATTTCAACGTGAGCTATGACGACGCGCGAAAAGATTTTACCATTCTACCGAAGGGGAATCTCGATTACGCGCGTGATTATGCGGTGAGTGTGAAGCTTGCCTCAAGTTCCGCGAAGCTCCAAGCCGCCCAAATGCCTGAAATTTTCCGGGCGAATTTCAAAACCGAACCTTCACCTCCTCCGCCTCCAACTCCGATTGAGGAAGTGGTTTTGCCCAAGAATACCGCCGGAGTCGTGCAGGACTCCCAAGTGGCCTCGCCGGATGCAAAAATAACCGATGGAAAATATATCGACATCAATCTGGCCAAGCAGCAGCTTTCTATTTTTGAAAATGGCGAAAGGCTTGGGACATATATGGTGTCAACCGGGAAGCGGGGAATGGCCACGCCGACGGGGACCTTTCACGTGATGGCCAAGCGCGGCCGAGCCTGGTCGAAGGAATACAAACTGTATATGCCGTATTTCATGGCCTTCACCGGGCAAGGGCATGGCATTCATGAACTGCCGGAATGGAAAAATGGGTACAAAGAAGGCGCAAATCACTTGGGTACGCCTGTTTCACACGGCTGCGTCCGCCTTGGTGTTGGCCCGGCGGCGAAAGTATACGGTTGGTCGGACGTCGGCACGCCGGTTGTGATACACTATTAAAACGAGATTATGAGCCTAGAAAATCCAAAAAAACAAGCTTCAGAAAGCCAAGAGGGGACGCTTTCGAAATTGGCAAGAAAAACTAAGGGGCTGGCAAAGGTGCTAGTGTTAACAACGGCGCTATCAGTCGGAGCTGACAATTTTTCTGACAGTTCGGAAAAAAATTCACCTGAAGATATTTCGGCAGCGGTCCAATTGGTAAAAGGAAGAGACAAATTTTATGAAGACCATCTTACTGATATGCTGATGAATGATCCATATGCCGCAATATCAACTTCTTTTGCCTTTATCCCAAAACTCAAAAATCCAGAAAAATTTTATGAAATAGCTGCGCAAAAGAATCCGCAAGCGATAATTCTTTACGCAGAAGATCTCAAATCACTTTCAAATTCCGATAGAATACTCCAAAAGGCGGCGGAAAATCTGCTTAATTCAGAAAAATCCGGTGAGTTATTCAAGAATTATAATCGCTATAAAGATTATCCCTCAGCCGAAAAAATTCTTGAAATGAGTGCACAAAGGATAAGTGACCAAGATTTATCAAAAGCACTAGACTATGCGGAGCACCTTGCTGGAAAAAAATATGCGCAGGAAGTGCTTGATAGAGCAATAAAAAATGATCCTCAATTAGCGATAGTGCACGCAACTCGATTTTCAGATTATAGAAATGCGTCAGGAGGTCAGTTTGCGAAGCAATATGAAAATGGCAAAGCAATAACAGCTGCGCTGAAAAACAGCGGTGATCCGTCAGTGAAGGCCGTCAACGATTTGAGCGAAATGAAATATCCATTGGAAACAAAAATAAAGATGTCTCTTCTTTTGCAGAATTTTTTGGATAAAAAAACCTCTTTCGAAGAAATGGCCGAAATTGTCAAAGATGATTCGCAGATGCTCAAGGCTTTACTGGATCTAAGTTTTCAACCAAACCCATTCGGGAAAAAAGCGATACAAAAAGAAATTAAGAATGCATGTCTTAAGAAAATCCAAGAAATAAACGGATTGCATGAAGAAGCGGATTCTGTGAGGTTCAAATCAATAGAAAACATGAATCGTCGTGAGCTATATACTTTGATAGTGCAAGGCGAGGAGGAGATTTTCACGTCAACTTTCAATGGGTTTTTCAATCGGTTGACGGGACAATTGAAAAAGGAAAATATTTCAGGAGATCAGTTGTTGAAAGAAGTTGGACACAACCAATTTCGGACATTTATAAAAATGGCTGCAGGGTATGACCGTTTGAATGATTTTCTCAAAACCATGAATCCAGAGGAGCAAGCGATACTTCTCAAGCAGTTTGTCCAGAATATTGAAAGGGCGCCAGATATGCTGGCGCAAGCAGTCGGCGTGGCGGATACTTTTGGCAGCTTGAAAGACCCAGCTATTCTGGGAATTGTGCAAAAAGAAATCATTTCTGAATATCAGCGGGTTCAAAAAGAGGGTAATCTTAAGGGAGAAACACTTTACGGTCTTCTTGCCGGCTTATTTGAAGGGAAAATTGTCACAGACGACAATTGGCTTCGGGAAATTGCACAAAAGTATAAACTTCCGAGTCTGGAAAAAGTATCTGCTTCGGAACTGTTTAATCTGGACGGAACAAATGTGCAACAGTATTTCTTTTATAATGACGCGGACGGCAAAGGTTCTTTTGAAAGTTTTATCAATCAATATAAAAATAAATCTGAATGGAATATTAAACAAAAAGGGGATTATTTAATGATAAGATCCATATCCGGAAAGCACAAGAAAAAAATCGAAATATATGCCAATTTTCCGGAAAAAGAAAGCGAAGGCCCAGTTGAAATTGAAAAAGAGCTGAAGAAAAGAAACATCCAATCGATCGTGGTTGTTCATCGGGGTCACAGCTATCACGCTCAAAAAACTATTAAACGCATACCAAACATCGCAAAAATCGTATCGCTTGGTTCTTGCGGAGGATATAATAATTTGGATTCGGTTCTGAAGAGAGCTCCAGGCGCTCATATTATCTCCACCAAAGGTACGGGAACAATGCTTGTGAATGATCCATTGCTAAAGATGCTAAGTATGGAAATTTTGAACGGCCATGATATAGAATGGAACAAATTCTGGGCAAACTCAGAAAACAAACTCGGAAATAATAAAGATTTCAAGAGTTACGTGCCTCCCCACAAAAATCTTGGCGTATTGTTCATAAAAGCGTATAATGAAATCACAAAGGAGAAGAAATTGAATTATAAAAAATAAACACAAAAAAAGACAGGAGGTGACTATATGGGTATAAAATCAACATCGGACATTTTTTTCATTTTTTCAGTCGCAGCAGCGATGATGGCAGTTTTGAGTTGGGCATTGAAGCCGGACACGCTTTGGCTGGCAGCGACGCAATGGCTGGTGATAGCTTCTGCAGTCGGTATCTGGGCAATATATCTGCGTATCAGGGATATACACGAAGGAAAAACGACTATGATTGTGAAAAACGGAAATGGAAAAGTTGCCAAGAAAAAATAGAAAGCTAGTTGTTGTTTGTCACAATATCCGAAGCGCCTATAATATCGGATCCATTTTTCGAACCGCCGATGGGGCGGGGGTGGCCAAAGTTTATCTCACGGGATACACGCCAGCCCCGCCTCATGCCGGCATCTCAAAAACCGCACTGGGTGCGGAAAAATTTGTGAATTGGGAGAAAATTTCAAAACTTGGCGCCGTTCTGGAAAAATTGAAAAAAGAAAAATATGAATTGGCAGCCGTTGAACAAAACACCAAGAGCACGTCGTATGATTTCTTCAAGCCGAAGGGGAAAGTCGCCTTGGTCCTTGGAAACGAAGTGCGGGGACTCAGCGCAGCGGTTCTTCGAAAATGCGACAAGATAATCGAAATTCCGATGCGGGGTGAAAAAGAATCATTGAACGTGTCAGTGGCGTTCGGGATCGCGGCATATTCAACGATCAGCCGGCAATAATCGAAAAAGTATATGGAAAAATTCATTGAGTGGTGGATCAAAAAATTTATCTGGATATTTTTGCCTTTTTACGCGATATATAAACTCGGCGGGGAACTCTTGGGGGATATTTTTGCGAGCGAGAAGTGATTTGTCATTCTGACGCTGCCGCTGATAAGCGGCAAAGGAAGAATCCCGTGCAATTATTTTTCAGCGGGATCCTTCGCATATGTCTGGCGACAGATGCTCAGGATGACAAGTGTGATTATGAAAAAATTATTTTCAGAAAAAATAACCAAAATAGTCTCCAAAATTCCCAAAGGAAAAACTTTGACGTATAAAGAAGTTGCCACGCGCGCCGGCAATCCCAAGGCGGCACGCGCAGTGGGGAATATTTTGAACAAATACTATTTGGATTGCACTAAAAATAAAAAACCGACAATTCCATGCCATCGGGTCATTCGCTCAGACGGAAAAATCGGCGGATACGCAAAAGGAGAGAAAGAAAAGAGAAAATTACTTCAAGAAGAAAAAGTTTTGTAAAAAGTAGAGGCCGCACATGTGTGGCCTTTTTTCGGGTCGCGTATACGTAACCCCTGCGGAAAATAAAACGGAGCAAGGTGTATATAACCTTGCTCCTGTGTAGATTACTGACAAGCGTGGGAAATTGCTTCCCAGGCGTCGTTGAAATGTTCGGGCATAAAGAAATCAACTAAATAGTTCTTGGCCTCCCTATAGGCGTCCTCTCTCCTGACGCACTTAGATTTTAGGAGGTTCTCGATAACTTGAAGGCCGATAACATCGATGCAGGCTATCGATGCATGCCTACGTGGGCTCCCAGAGTAGATATTGCCCTTTTGGGCTGCTATTGATTGGCGGCATCCCCTGGCAATATAATTTAATCTTTCAATCTGATCTTGAGCGCCAGAGAGAACAATAACATCAGTTTGATTTTTTACTTGTCTGGTCACCTGTGTTTTCCTCCTTTCTCCTTTGCGATATATAAAATCTATTTCACTTTCTCTACAAATTGCTTGAAGTGCTCTGGAAAATCAGCTGCCATTTGACTCAAAACTTTTCGATCAACTTCAACCTTCTTTTCGGTCATTTTGGCGATGAAGGTGCTGTATTTTTCGCCGTGCGATCGAAGAGCGGCGTTGAGGCGCAGGATCCAGAGGCGGCGGAAGGTTCTTTTTTTCACGCGACGGTCGCGGTAGGCGTATTTGCCGGCTTTCAGCAGCGCTTCTTTGGCGGCGCGGAAAGCTGATTTGCGGTGCCACATATAACCTTTGGCATCCTTCAAAACATTTTTTCTTCTTTTGGAGGCGGCCACGCCGCGTTTCACTCTGCTCATTGTTTTTAATTACCGTATGGCAAGTTTAATAATATATTCTTCGCGTCGGTCTTGAACACCTGGGAATCATCGCGCTTTGAGCGGGTGGCTTGTCCTGTTTCGCGCGCGTTGAAATGACCCTGTCCGGTTTCTCGGCGCATGAGTTTCTTCTTGGCAGTGATCTTGACGCGCTTCGCAGCGGCTTTTCGGGTCTTCAATTTTGGCATTGTTCTATTTATTATCAGGAATTATGAGTACATTGAATCCTCCGGGGAATCTTTTGATTTCTTGTTCGAGTTTGTTCGGAACCGAAATTGATTTGACGAAATTTTGGAGGGCCTCCCGGGCGAGCGGTTGAAAAGCTTTTTCACGTCCTTTGAGCCGGATCTCGATCTTCACTTTGTTTCCTTGAGTGAGAAATTTTTCCGCTTGCTTGTGGCGAACTTCGATGTCGTGATCGTCCGTTTTGAGGCCGATCCGGAGTCCTTTTATTTCGGTCTTTTTTTGATTGGCTTTTTGCTGCTGGTCTTCTTTGGCTTTTTGGTACTGATATTTTCCGTAATCAATGATCTTTACGACCGGCGGCTTGGCGTTGGGGACAATTTCAACGAGATCCAATTCTTTTTCCTTGGCCATTTGGAGAGCCTCAACCGTGGGAACAACACCGACCATTTGGCCAGTGTCGTCAATCAGCCGGACAGGGGATATTCTGATATACTCATTGATTCGAACGCGCGGGCCGGTATATACCGGACGGCGGTGAAAAAATCTTCGTCTTATGGGTTTTTATTTAAGAATTACTGTGGAGATGGGGAGAATCGTCAGCCCGAGGCTGATCCGCCTTGGGCGGAAACTCCGGGTAGCTGATTTTTCTCTACTTCAAACTGTGTGGAGATGATGGGATTCGAACCCATGTCCAAATTTATTCCTCAAAAAATATTCTACAAGCATAGTTTATTTGTTTTGTAGCAACTAATCAGATAGAAAATAAACAAAACTCTGAAAAGCGCTCTTTGTTCAATGGTCATTGATAGCCGCAAAGAATGCTATCAATCAAGCCCAATGTATGACACCGAGTGACGCCTATTAGACATTAGCGGCTCGATGGCTATCGCGATTTAGGCAATAGCAGAGGCGTAAACAGGAGCAAATGCCGAAGCAAATGACTGTTTAACCTTTGAAAATAAGTTTGCACTTATAATCTTGGCACAAGGATTTCTCATCCCTCACCACTTTTATCCCAAAAAATATTTTGCAATATTATAATATTAGGCAAAAAGTGGTGAGGGAGAACCGAGTCCAATGCCATGCTCGGCTTGCGTATTTTGAGAGTACAAATTGTCGATGCCTAGCATCCCCAGTTTTGTACCTAGTATATGGTATTCGGTTCCCAGTATGATCTTGCGAAAATACCAGGTAGAAAATAACATATAAAAGATACAAAACTCGAAACACTAGCCGCGGCTTTTGAGTGCCCGGTTGATTTTCAAGTCGCTTTCTCTTTTTCTTATTACATCGCGCTTGTCAAACTTCTTTCTTCCCTTTCCTATGCCAAATTCCAGCTTCAAAAGATCTCGTTTAGTATATACCCGAATAGGTACGAGTGTCAACCCTTCAACCCGGGATTTCCCAATCAAACGGGCAATTTCGGCCCGGTGAAGCATCAATTTCCGCGGCCGGGTGGGCTCATAGTTTGGAATCGCTCCCGCGTGCTTGTATAAAGGTATATTCGCATTAGTGAGGAACAATTCGTCGCCTCGGACGGTCACGAAACTGCCCTTGAGGCTGATGTGGCCGGTTTTCACGGATTTCACTTCAAAACCACGCAAAACAATCCCGGCTTCAAATCTCTCCGAGATGTCATAATCGAAACTGACTCGTTTGTTGACGGCGAGTACGCTCATACTTCAATTAAACCCCGAAATCGGGTTTTAGGCAATTTTTGTTTGACAAATACGAGGCTGCTGCTAGTATTTCAACAACTTCAAAAAGGAGGCAGGATAATATGGCCATATCACAGGGAAAGGTCTTTGCGTTGGTAGTTGCGCTCATTATCTCACTGATCATATTTTTAATGATTTTGGGCGTTGTCATTCTCGGCCACATATTAGTGTTTGCCTGGAATCATCTGGCAATCACGATGGGCGTGGTCATCCTGATCATTGCCGGGATAATGTATTTATTCAAGAAATACTAAGCAGAAAAACGGGGGAATGAGAAGTATTAGCCGGGCGAGAAATCGTACCGGCTTTTTTTATTTCAAATCCCTTGCTATACTTAATTTATATGAAATTCGAGATCCAACAACTTATCCAGCAAGCCATACAATCCGCGTTTGGGATTGATTTTGACGTGGAGAGAATAAAAGTCGATTATCCGCCGGAAGGGATGGGGGACTTTTCGACGAACGTGGCGTTGCTGCTGGCAAAAGAAGTCGGAAAAAATCCGATGGAGGTGGCAGAGGAGATTCGAGATCGGATCTCGAGCTCACTCGAGATGCTATCTCGAATAGAAATTGCGGAGCCTGGGTTTTTGAACTTATACCTCGCGGAAAAATCGTTGCAGCAAGTTGTGGCGGAAATAAACAAAAAGGGCGGTGAGTTTGGCAATCTGGAAAAGAAGAACGAAAAGACGATGGTTGAATATTCCCAGCCGAACACGCACAAAGAATTTCACATCGGTCACTTGCGAAATGTTTTCATCGGCAGCGCATTGGTGAATGTTCTCAAGAAAGCGGGCAGCGAGGTCATCGCGGCGAATTATATCGGAGATGCTGGAACGCATATTGCCAAATGTCTTTGGGGTCTGGTCAAGTTTCATCCGGGTGAAGATTTTTCGAAAATTGAAAACAAGACGGAGTTTTTGGGAAAAGTCTATTCAGAAGCCGTCCAAAAAATTGAAAGCGAGGACAAGTATAAAGACGAATTCAAAGAAATTCAAAAAGAGCTTGAAAATGGCGATGAGGCGATCAGCAAATTATGGAAAGAAACACGGGAGTGGAGTCTCAACGAATTCAATTTAATTTATAAAGAACTTGGAGTATCTTTTGATGAAGTCTTCTTTGAAAGCGAAGAAGAAAAGGCTGGTAGAAAAATGTTGCCTAAACTGATCGAAGATGGCATCGCGAAAAAAAGCCAAGGGGCAGTGATCGCAGATCTGGAAGAATACGGACTCGGAGTGCTAGTGCTCCAAAGGGGGGATGGCAGCGCGCTCTATGGTCTCAAGGATATTCCTCTTGCGATTGAAAAATTTGAAAAATACAAGATCGAAGAAAGCATAATCGTGGCAGATGTGCGACAAAGCCTATATTTTCGGCAAATATTCAAGATTCTTGGGAAGATGGGCTTTAAAAATAAAATGGCTCATATCGGCTATGAATTCGTAGCCTTGAAGGGCGGCGAAAGCATGTCTTCTCGGAAAGGGAACGTGGTGCCGGCCCGATATTTGATTGCGGAGGTCGCAAGCGAAGTGAAAAGGAAATTTCCAGAAACGGTACTGGCTTCCGAGATCGGCCTGGGCGCGGTGAAATTTTTCATGCTGAAATATTCAAGTGGCACAAAAATTGATTTTGATATCAATGAATCGGTGAAATTAGAGGGAGCGACGGGGCCCTATGTCCAATACGCCCATGCCAGAATTGCGAGCATCTTGCGAAAAGCGGAAGAATCCATTCGAGATACTATCTCGAGCGACTCGAGATCCGATCTCGAATTGCTTGCACACCCGAAAGAACGCTCTTTGGTCTTCGAACTTTTGAAATTTCCGGATCTGGTTGAAGAAATTTCCCAAAATTATGCTGTTCATTATCTTCCGCAATATGCGATCGGCCTTGCGGACAAATTCCATTCTTTTTATGCTGAATGCAAAGTGATCGACGAAACGAATTTGGAACTGACAGCGGCGCGGCTTGAGCTGGTCAAAGCCGTGCAGATTGTGCTGGCGGAAACTTTGCGACTGATGGGAATCAGCGCTCCGGATAAAATGTAAAAAATATATGAACTATTATAACAACGGCTACGGAAATGGATCAAGGAAAATCATATTTCTCGACATTGAAACTCTTCCTGCGCCGGAGCATATGCACGAAGTGCTGAAAGAAATTCACGAGTACAAGAAAAAGAAAAAAAGCCGCAACGGCGAGAAATATGCGACGAGTTTTGAAAGTTTTCTGGCTGGAACGGGTCTCGACGGGACTTTCGGGCGAGTTCTTTGCGTCTCGTACACGATCAATGATGATCTGATCCATTGCATCTGCGACGAAGACGAGAAAAAAGTGCTGGAAAACTTTTGGGAAGCGGCGAAAGATGTCGATCTTTTTGTCGGGTTCAATATCATTGAGTTTGATATGAAATATCTTGTTCAGCGTTCGATTGTGCATAACGTGAAGCCGCGGACGAAGATGCGTTTGAGTTTCGCGAAATATCGCAGCGAGCCGATGTACGACGTGATGCACGAATGGAACCAGTGGAGCTTCGGCCGGGGAG
>JAPLXD010000020.1 GCA_026396255.1 Candidatus Moraniibacteriota bacterium
GGAGTGAAAAGTCTCTTGCATGATTTGCATTTCAACCTGCCGTCAGTTAAGCTCCAGAAATCCCTGCTCAAACATTTTGGACATTTGAACTTCATGAGATAATTTTATCTCAAAAGGTTCATTTTTCAAACTTTACCCTAGTTTACATACGCCCCGGGGAATCCGCTCAAGGAATTTATGAAAAATCCGGAATCTTGAGCAAGAACAGGTTTTTTCACCCATCCAAAAGCAAAAACAACTTTTTTCATGGCAACCTTTTGAACATCGGCTGAGCGAAGTTCCGGAATATCCAAGGCAGTTTGGATTATCTCGACATCGAGACCGGCCAAATCTCTTTGAAGAGACTGGACTTTGCCAGGGTTGTTGGTCGCGAAATATACTTTCACGGGTTAATCCTCCTTGGATTTTAAAGGGCTATTTTGTAGTAAGAGCCTAGCAAATTAATAGCCAGAAGGCAAATTTTCTACCAACAAAAAACACCTCGAAATGAGGCATTTTTTTTCCTATCCAGAAAGACAGCACATTGTAGTTGGAACCTTGTATTTCGGGGAATAGCAAGTTCCTCCGCTGGCTGCCTGCCCGCCTATGGAGGGAGGGAAGCTAGAACCTGTTCGATGAAAGTTTAATCATTAATAAATAGACTATGCAAAGGGATAAAAAGAATGACAAGCAATCCTATAGCGACTGATATATAAACAAGAACGGATTTCTCTTTATTTTTTATTATAGCTATTATCCCTAAAATAAAAGCAACGATACTCGCAAAGAATATAATTGGAACAGTCACGTCCCACCAGTGATCATCATAAGAGAGTATGCCAAGCATATTGACCAAAATAATAGAAATGGCAATTGTTATCAAAAAAAAGGCATTTAGTCGCACAGACCATTTGCCAAATTTTGTTTGTGGTTTTAGTTCCATATTTTTCAAATACCCCAACATTCAATGTTGGGATGGGTCATTTAAACAAAATAGCCAGGTAGTAAAAAAGCCAGGCGCAAATAAGACCAACCAAAGCCATTGTGAAACCATATCCCAATGGAGATTTGCGTTCCAATTGGGCTTGATGGACTCCGAAAATGAACAGAAGAACCAAGCCGGTTATCACCGAAATTATTCTGGCCAGTCCCAACCCGTCAATCAAGACGTAGGAAACGAGAGGCAACCCGACAATAATCAGAGTGAGCAGAGAAGATCCGGCGGCTTGTTGAAAATCCTGCGTGGAATAGGTTTGGCGGCTTTGCATTTGAGAGCTTGATATGAGCGGGCCGAAGGCATTGGCAAAACTGCTGGCCACTCCCACGATCAATCCGGAAAGCAATATGGTCCAATGGCTGGTGGTTAAAAAAGAAGCACCCAAAGACACTCCGAAACTGGCAATGATGGATCCGAACAAGCCAAAAATTATTTCTTTTATCTTATTTTCCAGTTCCATATATTTTTGCTTTAATGCTTGAAATTATTGATAGTCTGCGACATTTGGTAAATTTTGTCAAATGGAATCGCATAGCAGATATCCCAACATTCAATGTTGGGATAAGCTAAAATTTGATTTTATAATTATCTGATGATAATGTATTTTCAAGGCGATCATCTGAAAAATCTCTGATAATGAAGGAGGCTGCAAAATGAAGTTTCTTAAAAAAATATTTGGAATAGGTTCAACGACGGAAAATTTGTCGATTGAAGAAAAAATCGCCAGAGCTGAAAAGGAATACCGTGGTTTTGCTCTGGTAAACAAAATCCTCGAAATCGAGGGGATAAAAGACACAGATAGTCGTTTTTGGTATCGCCTCGTCGACCTTTGCGCGAAATATGAGGTTGATTTCGTCATCCCCTGCAGTGAGGGCGGCTCATGCTGAACTTAGCCAATAATCATTTTTCACCTTGAGGTGCGGCTACGCCGCCCTCTTTTTTATTTTATAAAAAACTTTTAAAACAAATTATCTCTCCAAATCAAGCGTTTCGTCGATTCTGATTTGCTCCACAAATTCCGGCACGTGGCTCACAAGAACCATCGCGCCTTTGTAGGCATCCAACGCTTTGGCGATCACGGGCAAATGGCGGAAGTTGATATGATTGGTCGGCTCGTCCAAAATGAGCAGCCCCGGCTCTTCGAGCACGAGGCGCGCAAAAGCGACCAATCCCTTTTGCCCTTCCGAAAGAGCGCCGATTTTTTCATTAATGATAGTTTTGTCGATCAAGAATCCCGCCACCACCGAGCGCAATTTTTCTTCGTCGTTTTCGAGCATGGCCGAAGCGAGCGAATCGTGGACGGTATCTTCAAAATTGAGCGTGGAAAAATCCTGGCGATAGTATCCCACTCTAACGTCATCTGCTATTGTTGCACCTTTCGCCTTTCCAGACGCCAAAGCTTCGAGCAAAGTGGTTTTTCCGATCCCGTTGGGACCGGAGAGGAGCAAATGATTGTTTTTCTTGAGCGATATCTTGACTTTTTTTTCCGCGGGTTCATGATCTTTCATCACCGTGAGGCGCGTGATGCGCAAAATTTCTCCCGCGAGATCGTCCGGCGCCGGAATGACAAAATTCCGGATGGCTTTGTCTTCTTTCCTCACATCAACTTTGGCTTCTTCCATTTCCGCCGCTTTGCTGCGCATTTTTCTCGCCACCAGGCGCATCTTTCCGCCCTTGTTCGCGAAAAAGTTGGCTTTTTCTTTGTTGGCAATGATTTCTTTTTCATATTGCGCGTTTTTGCGCTTTTCTTTTTCAATGCGGTCGGCAATTTCCGCCACCACGACATAATAGTCGCCGAGATATTGCTCGACCTTGTGCGTGAAAACGTCGAGATAGAGCACTCCGTCGGTGAAACAATTCAAAAAGTTCGCGTCGTGGGAGATGACAATGCAAGTTTTTTTGTAGTCCATCAAAAATTCGGTGAGACTCGCGATTCCCTCCGCATCCAGGTTGTTCGTCGGCTCGTCCAAGATGAGAAGATCGGGATCCTGGATCAGAGCCAAAGCCAAAAGGAGCCGCGATTGCTGTCCGCCGGAAAAAGATTTCACCTTCTTGTCGTGCGGCGCTTTCAAATTCACCAATTTCAAAACATTGTCGATCTTCGGATCTATGTTATATATCTTGCCGTCAAAAAATTGTTCGAAATATTCTTTGACGCTGAGTTCCATTTGCTGCCGCGGAATGACTTGCTTGGCATAGGCGATCTTGAGCCGCGGATCGACATAGATCGAACCGTCATTCTCTTTGAGCGCGCCGGTGATCAAATTGAGAATCGTGCTCTTGCCCGCGCCGTTTTGTCCCATGATCGTCATTTTCGTCCCCCGCCGCAGCGCAAAAGAGACCTCATCCAAAATGGGCTTTTTGTGTCCGTATTCAAATGTCACCTTGTTGAACCTCACCGCAACATCGTCATTGGCCATTGTTTTTCCCGGATGAATCTCCCACGAGCTTACGCTCGGGGTTTCGGATTATTCAAACAGCAAAGCTGTTTGCCCCAAATCCTTTTCTCCTTGATCCTGAATGTATTTTCTGATGATTGTTTCGTTAATGCCTATGGTTGAGACAAAATACC
>JAPLXD010000059.1 GCA_026396255.1 Candidatus Moraniibacteriota bacterium
CCCGAGAGCATGTCCGATGTCTCTCAGGGAATAGTCTTTCTTCAGTAGGATGGCGATTTCATCTCGCTCGTTCTGCTTGAAGTGTGTGTATTTCATATACAAAGTATATGGGTGTTGCACTTCAAAGGTAAAATTACTAAAAGCAGCCTTTATTATTCACAAATTTTATGAGAAACACCCATTCAAGATATTCATCCGGACGCTCGAGCTTTTCTCCGGGCCGCGGAAGAAACAACCAGGCAGGCACGCGAAGCCGCTCTTTTGGCGGTGGCCGACGACCCGCCGGTCGAAACTCATCGCGAGGAGGCGGCCGGTTCACGCTGTCCCCGCTCGACCTTTCGGCTTTCATCAACAAAGCCGCGGTCATCACGGAAAAAGTGGAGCATTTTGTGCCGGAACACCAATTTTCCGACTTCAAAATCAGTCCGACGATTCTTCAGACCATCAAGAAAGCCGGCTATCAGCAACCGACCCCGATCCAGGACAAGATCATCCCTCACATTCTGAACGACCGGGACGTCGTGGGTCTTGCCAACACCGGCACCGGAAAAACGGCTGCCTTTTTGATCCCGCTCATCCACAAGCAAATCGGCGACAAAAAAAAGCAGGTTCTCATCCTGACCCCGACCCGCGAACTAGCGCTCCAGATTGACCAGGAATTTCGCGTCTTTTCGAAAGGTCTCGGGCTCTATTCCGTTGTCTGCGTCGGCGGCGCCAACATTAATATGCAGATCCGCGACTTGCGCTATTTCAACAACCTGATCATTGGCACCCCCGGCCGGGTCATTGACCTCATCAACCGAAGAGTTTTGAAACTCGGCGAGATCAATACCGTCGTGCTTGATGAAGCCGACCAGATGCTTGATATGGGATTTGTGAATGACATCAAGCTGATCATGTCGAACGTCCCAACCGAGCGGCACACTTTGTGTTTTGCGGCCACGATGTCGGCCACCATCCAGAACCTCATCAATAATTTTCTGCGTGATCCGATCACCATTTCCGTGAAGACCCAAGCCACTTCGAAAAACGTCCAGCAGGATATCGTGAAACTCCGCGGCGCCGACAAAATCGACAAATTGCATGACATTTTGAACGACCCCGAATTCAAAAAGGTGCTCGTTTTCGGCCGGACCAAGCACGGCGTGGAAAATCTTTCCAAAAAACTCATCGCCCGCGGTTTCAAATCCGAATCCATCCACGGCAACAAATCGCAAGGCCAGCGCCAGCGCGCCCTCAAGCGCTTCAAAGACAACCAGGTTCAAGTTTTGGTAGCGACGGATGTGGCTGCCCGCGGACTTGATATCGACAGCGTGAGCCATGTCATCAACTATGACCTTCCCGCGACCTACGACGACTATATCCACCGCATCGGACGCACCGGCCGCGGAACCAAAAAAGGTAAAGCGTTGACGTTTATCGAGTAGGATATCTTGTCATAAAAAACAGCTCTGAAATGTCGGAGCTGTTTTTGCAAAAAATCACTGATATTTGCAGATCTCGATCTTTTTTCCGTCGATGGTGATATAGGTTGAAGGAATCTCCGTCCAACAGCCCGAATTGAAATAGTGAACCTTCCCCCTTCTTTCCTGCACTGCCTTGTGAGTATGGCCGCAGAAAATATAGTCGGTTCCTCGGAGGCGCGCATAGAGAATCGCCCGCGCCGCAACTTTCTCGGAATTCCGCATCCACATTTTGCTTTCTCTTTTGATATAACGGCTGATTCTCTTGTCGGAAAAATCGACCAGCTGGATGAAGTTATATATTCTTTGAGCAATCACGCTCAAAAAGGGATTGTTGGTGAGGAAGTTATCGAACTGATGCCCGTGGATGGCCAAAAATTTTTTGCGCCCGTACCGCCAGGCATAGACATTGTATACTTTTGCCCCGGTGAGAGCGGCCAAAATTTTCGCGAGATCCTTGTCGTGGTTTCCCGCGACCCAGCGCACTTTTCTCGTTTTAGAAAAATGCGTGATGAGAGCCAGAAATTTCCAATCGTCGCTGCGAAGACGGTTGAAATTGAGATCTTCAAAAATATCCCCAAGCAAAATCAACTTCTTGAACTCGAAGTTTTTCAAGAATTCGGCGGTTTCCTTGGCGCGGCTCACCCGCGATCCCAGATGCAGATCGGAAATGATGAGCGTATGGGTTTTGCCGCCTTTGGCCCGCTTCGCCGTAGTTTCAGCGAGGCGAGCGAGCCTCGCCTTCGGCGGGTTTTTCTTTTCTGTATTCTTCATCTCGATTTGTTTATTTTAGCACAAAAAAGCCATATTCAAAAAACATGGCTATGAATACAAAATAATTTTCCGCGACCCTAGCGGCCGACGAAGTTGCTGACCGCCAGGCCGATGAAGTACGGCCAGAGCAGAATTGCCAGCACGCCGCTCCAGAACGAGAGATGCAGAAAACCGATCGTGAAGAGCCAACCCGCAAACCAGGAAAACGCCGAGAAACTGTGGTTTTCGATTTTTATCTTTTCCATATTGTTTATTTTATTAAAAATAAATTATCTCGGAAGCGGAGCAACCGGGACACAAGACTTTTCTTGGAGCTCGATCGGGCGCGCGGATACAATCGTAGCCGGATAGAGATTCAAATCCAAAATGGTTTTGTAGCCGTCAAAATGGCCTATGAATCCGAAATCAAAGTTGGGAATTTCCACTCTTCGTCCGGCGACTGTGTAATCATTCGATCCATGGGAAATTCCGGTGAACTCCCCGCCGCCCGGGGGAAGCTTGAAATTTGCCGTTCCTCCGAAATAGTGCCCTCCTCCTTCGACGGAAAGCTGATAGATTTGAGTCCCCGTCCACTCATCGTCGACATAGCCGCAGACGTTGGCGTCAAGAGAAGAAAATATTGTCATACCTTGTGTCGAAGCCGGATTGATCCCTTCGCCATAGAAATGATAACGAGCTTGGCATTGATTCATCAGGCTCTCAATTTCTCCCGCGGCTCGCTCGTCAAACCTTCGAGCAAGAGCGATGCGCTGCTCGAAATATGTCCGGCGCAATTTCACCGGATCGTTCACGCAGAGATTGTTGAGCCACTCCGTGTTGAAACAGTCGCGAAGCGCAGACTGGGCGGCACTCGATCCTGCTCCGCCGGCTTGCGCCGCGTTGGCCATCGTTTGCAAAAACTCGGGCGAGCAAGTTCCGCCGGAAGCTGCTGCTGCGTTGTTCGCGAGATTTTGAGATTCGTTTGGATCCGGGTTGTCAGTTGACGCAGCCCCGGTCTGGTCAATTGGTCCGCTGGTCGAGATTCCGTCGTCCGACGGTTCGGCAGGAACAACACTCACTCCCCCACCATATCCGGTGAAAATGATCACGGTCGTGCCGGTGAATCGCGGAGATCCACCGCTGGAACCGTTTGAACTTCCGGTACCGGCATCTCGATCACTCTGATGGGTGCCCGTATTTCCGGCTGCGGCACTGCCTTGACCGGATGGATTCCCCGAAGGCGTCGTCGGAATGGTATTTCTGCCGAGCTGGCCAAGCAGGTCCCCAAGGCCGGGAACGCTCCCGGAAACGTCGGGGGGAACTGTCGGCGGAGTATTGGGAGGAGTATTGGGAGGAGTCGGCGGGGTGGTCGTCGTGCCGCCATCCGGATTCGTTGCCGGTCCGGTACCGGAGCCGCCGGGGTTGGTAGGCGGATCTTCGGAAACAGTCACCGTTGAGTCATCGCCGAGATTGGTATTGTCGGGTCCAATGACCACGCCCGGGTCGGACGGATCGGGATAGTTTTCGATCGGCGATTCGTTGATGGGCGTGAGGGTGATGTCCGTGTCTTTTTCGAGCGATCCCGGTCCGATGTTCACGTTGAAATACAGCCCGTTTGCCGTCCGCGTCGTGATCTGGCCGCCGGTTTTGGCAATGATCCTTTTCATAGTGGTCTTGGACGGATCGACAAGACTTGAAAGATTTTTTCCTTTAAGCGTACTATTTGAAGTCTGGGTTGTCTTGGGAAGCGAGAAGTCACCGCTGCGAAGATCGAGAATGAAAGAAAAAATAAACGGCCACAACCAAATGAGGATGAAAGCACCGATGAGCAGAAAAACAGCGATCATGATGACCGCCGCCCAAAGACATCCGTTTTTTTTCTGCGGCTGGTTGCCTTGATCCGGATTGTCGCTCGGTGGCGCAACTTTTTTTGCTTCAACTTTCGTTTTGTCTTCTTTTTTGTTTGCCATTTTATTTAATTTTAATAGGGTTAAATTATTTTTTTTATTATAGCATAAAAAGAAAATTTGCGCTGACATCGTTCATTTGCTAAAATTTCTTCGTGAGAGACATAATTTACACACCCCAAAGATTCAAGCCCGCTCTGCCCCCCAAAAAACCAAATTCTGGTTTTCTTTTATTGCTGCTCATTGCCATCATCATCGGAGACGCAGCCTTTATGGTTGATCAATACCGCAGTTCGCACGCTGATCAGAGCAAGGCTAGCGCCGAACAAAACGCCGCTCTAGCGGCAGAAGTGAAAAAACCGGAGCGGATCTTGGCTCAAGCCGTCGACGATCCCGTATATCAGCCGGTGCGCGATGAAAAAGTGGCCGATCTCGCGATCCCGGCCGCCCACGCTTTTACGGTGGTCGACGCCGACACCGGAAAAATATTGGCCGGCAACCATGAAACGGACCAGCGGCAGATCGCTTCGCTCACGAAAATGATGACGGCGATCCTCACCATGGAAAAAATTCCTAATCTCGACGATCCAGTCAACATCGATGATGAGGAAGTATATATCGAAGGGACAAAGATCGGCTGCCCGCGCAGCGGTTATTGCATCAGCCCCCGGCTCAAAATCGGAGAAAAAGTTTCGGCCAAAAGCCTCCTCCAGGCGATGCTGATGAACAGCGCCAACGACGCGGCCATCGCCCTCGGAAAACATATCGCCGGCTCGCAAGACGCTTTTGCCACTCTTATGAACCAAAAAGCGAAGCAAATGGAGCTCACCAACACCCATTTTTGCACGCCCTCCGGGCTCGAACCGGACGGACGCGAATCCGAATGCTATTCTTCCGCCGCCGACATCGCCCGCATCGCCGCCTATTCGATGCGCTTCGACACGGTTTGGAAAATGTTCGGCTATCCGAACAATTCGCAAATTACTTCCTGCGACGGACAGGTGGCCCACACCCTCATCAACAGCGACATCCTTCTCAACGATATTCCCAACTGTTTGGGCGGCAAGACCGGATTCACCCCGGCGGCCGGATATTCCCTTCTGATGGGCGTTTCCGACTCGACCCACCTCCACCGCATCATCGTTGTCTTGCTCGACGATCCCTATCGCTGGCAAGACATCCGCACCGCCATCACTTGGACTTTCCAGGCGTATTCTTGGGAAAAGGTGAAATAGAGAGAACGAGCCAAAAAAAGAGCCCGACTGTGATTAACAGCCAGGCTCCTAGGAAAGCAAACTAGGATTTCATTTATTCCTCCACCGAATTATATCAATGCTCGGATTTTGGAGAAACTCTTGATACTTTTTTTTGTACTCTTCCATAAAAACAGGAATCAACTTCATGATTTTTCCCCCGCCTGGCATTCTTTTGAGGGCTGCCATTAGAGCGATGTACTTAGCGTTTTGCATCCTAAGAAATCTATTGAATACAAAACTTTCGATGGCTGGGATGTCGAGAAAAATAACATCCCCTTCTACAAAGTTTTCGGGCAGCAACAGGACGGTTGCAAACTGCGAAAACTTCTTCATTCCGACAAAGGCGGGTCCAGCCCCGTGGGTTCCGTATTCGGAAATGTAAGAAGTTTTGTCATAGAGCTGTCCATCCCGCATTACTTCCAATTTACCGCCATAATATTCCTCGTAAGCGGATAGATAATCGAAGAGCAAATTTCCTGACTGAAAGAGAAGTTCTCCGCCCGCGTCAACAACCAAGATTTGGATTTCCACCTTGTCACCTCCTTATCGCTCATTGGTGATAATTTTTTCTGCCAGCCATCTGGCAAATGATTTTGAGGCAGAATCCGTCCGAGCCAGCTTATTCCACTCGACGTATTCCTCGTAGCTCATTTCGGCCAAAGTGTTTATTTCTCCTCTAGGAACAAAAATCAAGCTCAAGGGCGACCAATGGTGTTTTTGAATTTTCCCCCTCGGCTCAATTGAGATTATTCCTCTGATGCAGGAAGTGAAAAAGATTGGTTCGGACAAGGATTCATCAAGATAGGCCAGACATTCTCGAAACTCGCATCCTCTGCTCTTATTGTTGACCAGAGCGAGGATCCCTTCGATGCCGATAGTGTTGAGAACGTAATCTAGGGTAAAGTTCAATTTTTGAACCTAATGGTTGTTGATTATTAGTTTAACCGCGCTCTAAATCCCCGAGCGTAAGCTCGTGGGATGGATGCGCTCCCCAAATCCTTTTCGTCGTGCTAACCTTGGGGTATGAATAAATATTTGCACGATTCCCATTGCGTATACTGTTGCGATTATCATATAG
>JAPLXD010000026.1 GCA_026396255.1 Candidatus Moraniibacteriota bacterium
CTGCTCAGGGTTCTGGCTATCGTGCGGACGGATTGTTTTTCCCAGAGGAGCTCTTGGACAATCTCCCGCTCCTCAATTGTAAAATGTTTGTACATACTTTGATTTTACATCAAAGTGTTGCACTTACTTGTTGAACTAGCTTAAAAAACTCAAAACTTAAAGCTAAAAATGCAAAACCGCAGTGCAAAACTTAAAACTAGTCCGGTTTTTAGCTTTTAGTTTTGGTTTTGAATTTTGCCGCCCTTGGCGAGCCTCGCTTCCGGCGGGAGCTTTGCGTTT
The DNA here is from genome assembly GCA_026396255.1 of Candidatus Moraniibacteriota bacterium. Lineage (GTDB taxonomy): Bacteria > Patescibacteriota > Minisyncoccia > Moranbacterales > UBA11712 > JAPLXD01. The sequence goes on from JAPLXD010000026.1 coordinate 280, forward strand.
TGAGCCTTCCGCCAAAGGCGGATCAGCCTCTGGCTGAGAAATCACACTTTTAAGGCAAAAACTTCCGGAACCATCCCTTCATTTTCTCGACCGTTTTCCCCATATTCGGCATATTGTTGAGTCCCGGCATTTTCATGTTCGTTGACCTCACCGGCATATCCTCCAGCCCCCACAAGGCAAGTCCCACCGCCGTCACAAATCCCGGCTCATCCACTTTGTCGACGATACCCCCGAGATCCGCGGGAAACCCTGTTTGGGCGGGAAGACGCAGAATTTTTTTGGCGACATCCACCGCCCCGGGAAGTTTGGCTCCGCCTCCGACGAGCACCGCTCCGGCCGGCAGCATCCCCGATCGGCCTGTTTTTCTGAGTTCTTTATCGACTAAAGTGAATATTTCTTCAAGGCGAGCTTCGACAATCTCCGCTATGTGATGGCGCGAAATTTCCCCTTCCTCGTTTTGGTCGATTTCAGAAAGATTGATTTGCTCTTTCTTGCTGACTTCGTCCGGCAAAGCCGAACCATAGTTGATCTTCACTTTTTCTGCCACATCGATTGAAGTGCGAAGGCCAATGGCAATGTCGTTCGTGATATGTCCCCCGCCAATCGGAACGACTCCCAGCTGAACCAGTTCTCCTTCCTCAAAAACGATGAAATTTGTCGTCCCGCCGCCCATATCAATGAGAACTACGCCCAGTTCTTTTTGCCGCTTGTTTAGTGAAGCTTTTGACGCCGCCAGACCCGCGAAAACAAGGTCGTCTATTTCCACTCCGGCCTGATAGACACACTTGGAAAGATTTTTGATAAAAGGAGTCGAACCCAGGACCAAAAGTGAGTTCACTTCGAGGCGGATCCCGTTCATTCCCAGCGGATCCTTCACGTTTTTTTGGTCGTCAACAGAATAATTCCGCGGCATCACGTGCAAAATTTCAGTGTTCGAAGGAAGGGAAATCGTTTCCGCCGCGCTCAAAACCCGCGCCAAATCATCGCCGGTGACCTCGCCGTCGGCTTTGCCCGTTGCCACCACTCCCTGGCTCTCCTGCGAGCTGATATGGCTGCCTCCGATGCTCACGATCGCCCGCGAGACGGGAATGCCGGAAGTCCGCTCGGCGTTTCCGACGGCGGTTGAGATGGATTTGATTGTTTCTTCAACATCAGCCACGACTCCCCGGCGCATACCGGCGGAAGGCGCCACGCCCACCCCCACCACACGCGGTTTTTCTTCTTCTTCGAATTTTTGCAAAATCACCGCCCGCACATTTGAAGATCCGACATCGAGACCAATGATTATATCGCCTTTAGACATAATATGTGATAATTATACAAAAAAACTACATTTGTTGCAAAAACAGGTCTTGGAAATACGGCCAGAATATGATGATACCGACAATCACCGCTCCGATCGATGAAAGCAAAACCGCTGCCGCCATGATGTCTTTCACAAGCTGGGCATAGGGATGAACCCTGGGCTTGAGCATATCCACCACCCGCTCGAATATCGTGTTGATGAGTTCGATCACCAACACCGCGAAAATAGCGATGAAAAGCGCGATTTTTTCAAGAGACCGCGTCGGGAACAAATACATCAAAATAACGATAAATATTCCGCCCAGAATTTCAAGCTGAAAGTTCTGCTCGTTCTTGAGGACATATTTGAGCCCGCGGCCGGCGTAGCGGAAACTTTTGCAAAGTTTTTGAAAATTGTCCATGAAAAATTCTAAAATCAAGAGTCAGAAACTATTTTGTCTTGCAAGTCGTACATTTTCTTCCCATGCCGCCACCCCAAAATATGCAGCACGCCGTGCGCCAACACGAACACAAACTCGCGTGAGAAATTCACTTTGCTTTCGCGAGCATTTTTTGCAATCACATTTAAACAAAGCACTAGTTCCCCCTCTATTGCCTTCCTGTTTTTATTATAACCCGAATCAAGATTAAACGAAAGCACGTCTGTGGATTTCTTTTTTTGGCGATATTTTTGGTTTATTTTCCTGATTTCCGCTTCTCCTACAAAAACGACTGAAATTTCCAAGCAATCCAAATTCACACCGGCTAATTTCACGGTTTTCCGCACAACCTTTTTCACCAGATCCGGATCGATCTTTTTTTGGGTCAGATTGGCAATTTCGATGGAAGTTCGCATATATCTTAATATTGTCCTTTATTGCCTTTTTTTGATTCATTAAAATAATTTAAGTCTTTGCTGCCCAGCAACCTTTTTGTATTTTTTCCTTGACAAAAATCAAATTTTTTGAGAAATTTTTTCTTTTGAAGTAGATCATGGGAAGTTTCAAGTCCGATTTTTTCCCATAACATTTTTCTCACCCATAATCCTCTTTTGTTTATATGCGAATGAACTGGCTCACGATCCGAAAGCCAGTATATCTTTTCTTTCGCGACAGCTTTATATAAATTATCCGAACAAATCACCCGCCTAATTGCTTGCATAAACCTCATTAACATTAATTTTTCAAGCATTACGTTGCTGCCGGATTTGTAGAGAAGATATTCTCCGTATTTTTTATAGAATTCTTTATATCTCAAGGGGAACAATTTATATTTTCTCGCCCATTTTATATCTAAACAAAAGAAATCCGTCGCTACTCCGACATCTCGAATATCATTGCGATTAGGAAGTCCCCATGGACAAGTCGCGAGATATAAATCTTTTTTTCTCATTTCATTTATTGCTTTCGCAATATATTCTGGCTTTAGGAGCCACGTGTCGGATGCGAGGACAATTACATAATCGATATCTTTTTTTTGAATTAAAATCTTCGTCCCTGCGTCAATAAGGTCAGATGCTCCTTGGAAATGGCCCGGGTTTTTCATTCGAACTAGAGAATTTTCGAGATATTTTTTGGGATACCATCCTTTTTTACCATTATAAGCATGGACGATGGTTATATCCGAGAAAACCGGCAGCTTTGACCAAAGATTACGGATAATTTCCATGTTTATTTTGGCATCATCGACCCTATCAAATGTGTAGATAACTACCCCTATTTTAAGCTTTTTATCTTTTTCCATTATATTCACCAATAATATCAAACTGAGATAATAATATCCGCAAATTTGGGAAAAAGCAAAACCCCGCCGATTGGCAACAGCGGGGCGCAAACTATACCGACAAGAGCCGGGCTCTTGTCAAAGATTATTTCAAAGCTAATGAAATCTCTTTTATTAATTTATTAACATCCGCTGACTGAAAACTAGTCGTATCTGCTTTGATAATCTTTCCTCCAATTTTCAGTGGTTGATAGCTTCCCTTCAAAAGATCATCCCTATATTCCTCGCAAACTATTTCGTCGCGATGACCAGGATGACGATTGCCGGACTCATGCCGCTTTTTGAATCTGCGAAATATAATTTCACCTTTCGCTTCGCAAACAATTTGAATGGGAAAAAAATTATATTTTTTCTTCAGAGCCAGGAATTTCTTTGAATCAAATTCGTGCTTGAAATTACTCTCGACAATAAAAGTCTTTCCCGCCATCATTTGTGCTTCCATTATATAATAGAGCAAGCCGAAAGTCGCCATTCCGAGCTTTTTTGACCATTCCCGATCTTTCCATCCCAAGCTGTCAAAAAGGAGCTCTTTCATGGCGTCCTTGTTGATGACAGGCAGCGAAAGTTTCTCCGATAATTTTTTGCTTAGAGTGGTTTTCCCGCTTCCGGGGAGTCCAGTAACAATGATAATAAGAAATTTTTTCATAAATTTTGAGAAAAAGGCGCCCCCTTTCGGAGCGCCTTCGGAAAATCATTTATCCTAGTTCTTCTTCCACTACTTTTTTCACCGCGTCGCCGTCGGCTTGGCCTTTGAGTTCAGCCATCGCCGCGCCCATCAGCTTTCCGAAGCCGGATTTGTCCGTGATACCGAGTTCGGAAATTTTAGCCTTTACAACTTCCCGGATTTTTTCCTCTCCGGCTTGGGCGGGAAGATAATTTTCGAGCATTTCCATTTCCGTCTTTTCTTTCTCTGCCAATTCCGGCCGGCCGCCTTTTTTGTATTCGGCAATGGAGTCTTTACGCTGCTTCACTTGCCGGCGGATGACAGCGATCACGTCCTCGTCTTTCAGATATTCTTCGCCTTTGACTTTGATTTCGATCTGATGATTTTTGATCGCCGCAATCAAAAAGCGCAAAATTCCGGTTTTCTCTTTCTCGCCGGATTTGAGCGCGGACTTGAGTTCGGCTTCGATTTTTTCATGTAGCATGTAACATATAACATGTAACACAAGCCCGTAAACACATAATCAACTTTTTTGTTACATGTTACATGCTTCGTGTTACATGACGATTATTCTTCGCTAATTTTCTTCTTCACGCGCTTGAACGATTCTTCATCAAACTTTCCAATCTTCTTCAATTTGTCAACTTCTTTTTTCACTTTAGATCTATATTGCGCTGATTCGCGGGTTTGCCGGCGGCTTTTCGGCTTGGCATAAAAGCGACCTTTGCGGGCCGTAAGCAAAACTCCGCTTTGATGGACACGACGCGAAAAACGCCGGATCAAACTTTCCGATGTCTCACGATCTTTCTTTTTTACTTCGATCATAAACTACCCCCTCTCTAACTAATGTTCAATTATCAATTTTCAATTTACAATGAATTTTCAATGACTCAATTTACAATGTTTGTAAATTGAAAATTTAGAAATTGATCATTGATTGAAAATTGTGAATTGAAAATTGAAAATTTTATCGGCTAAATACTCTAAATTCAAATGGGCTTGATATTCTCAGATAAACGCGTACCACCTAGCAGATGCAAATGTATATGACCCACTTCCTGTCCGCCGTGTTCGCCCACCCGAAAAAGAAGCTTATATCCATATTTGGAAATTTTCAAGTCCGAAGCGATTTTTTTGGCCGCATATATGATTTTCCCCATCAGCGGCGCGTCTTGTTCGGATATATCCGCAACGGACGCAATATGTTTTTTCGGAATCACTAAAACATGCACCGGCGCGATCGGATGAGCGTCGCGAAAGGCAATCACATCCTCGTCTTCATATACGATAACAGATGGAATTTCCTTTCTCGCTATTTTGCAAAAGACACAGTTTGTCATATAACATATAACACGCAACATGCAACAAAATTATCATCTCATCACTAAACCAAAAACTGAACCTTGTGTTACATGTTACATGTTTCGTGTTTTATCATTTCTTCAGTCTCTTTTTCACTTCGTCGATCAGCTTCACGGATGGAACAATCTCCTGCATTCCGCTTGCCATCTCTTTCACAATAACTGTTCCGTCAATCGCCTCTTTTTGCCCGAGAATGAGGGTCAGATCCACTTTCAGTCTGTCCGCGATCTTAAGCTGGGATTTGAGACTTCCCCGTCCGAAGCTTTCCGCGACGATGATGCCGTTCCGTTCCAGGGATTCAAACATCCGGAGGCTTTTTTTCTTGGCAAAACTTCCGAGCTGCGCCAAAAACACACGCGCCTTTGGAGGATGATACGTTTTCAGACCCATTTTTTTCATTTCGTTGACCACTCGATCCATTCCGATCGCAAAACCAACGGCGGGAGTATCTTCTCCCCCGAGCAATTTCACCAAGCCGTCATAGCGTCCTCCTCCGCCCAGAGCGTTTCTCTTTGCGCCCTCAACAATTGAACCCGCAAAAAGTTCGAAGACGGTTTTTGTATAATAGTCGAGACCCCGCACCAAGTTCGGATCAATTTCGAAAGGAATTTCAAGTTCATCGAGGTATTCAAGCAAATCTTTGAAGTGCGACCGGCAGTCTTCGCAAAGATGGTCAACGGATTGCGGCGCATTTTGAGCCACCTGGGCGCACTTGTCTTCCTTGCAATCAAGAATCCGCAAAGGATTGATTTCCAGCCGCTTTTTGCAATCGATGCACAGTTTTTGTCGTTTGGATTCGAAATAGCTCACCAAGAGATTGCGATATTGTTTGCGACACCCGGGACAGCCGATACTGTTGACATGCACCGTCACATTTTTGATCCCGAGCTGAAAAACGATCCGCCAGGCCATCTGGATCATCTGCGCGTCCACAATCGCGTCCTGCTCGCCGAAAGCCTCGCAGCCGAACTGGAAAAACTCGCGAAAGCGGCCTTCCTGGGGCCGATCGTAGCGATAGCAAGGACCGATATAGAACATCTTCACCGGTTTTGATTCGACTTGCATTCCGTTCTGGATATAGGAACGGGCGATCCCGGCCGTGAATTCGGGACGAAGCGAAACTTTTTCCCCGCCTTTGGTGGTGAAAGAATACATTTCTTTTTCGATGATGTCTGTTCCCGTCCCGATTCCGCGAGTGAAGAGATTCGTGAACTCGACGATCGGAGTGTCGATCCGCCGGTAGCCAAAATCAGCCGCCGCTTTTTCGGAGACACGCCGCACTTGCTGCCAATAGGGCTGATCTTTGGGCAAGATATCCCGCATCCCGCGCGGAGGCTGGAGGAGAAGTTCTTCTTTGATTTCAACCGGTTTTTGCTTTTTGACAGTTTTGGCAACTTTTTTCGTTGCCTGATTTTTCTTGGCCATATCTATTATGTAACATGTAACACAAACCATTTAACACAAGATTTTTCCCGAAAAAATCTTCGAATCTTATGTTTCATGTTACATGCTTCGTGTTACATTTTTAAAATATTCCGGCTTTATTAAAAGGCCACGCCCGGAGGACCACTTTCCCCATCACATCCTGCGCCGGCACCGGACCCCAGGAGCGCGAATCAGAAGAATATTCCCGATTGTCCCCCATCACAAAATACTCGTCCCCGAGAGTGAGGTTGATCTCGCCCGCTGTCATCACTGAAGCGGAAAGATATTTGCCCTCGTCCAGCACGAATCCGTTCGGATTTTCGGCATTGAAAATTTTGACCCTGTCGTTTGAGATCTCAATTTTCTCTCCCGGCAGTCCGATGATTCTTTTTATATAAAATATCGATGGGTTTTTCGGATAGCGAAAAACAACCACGTCCCCACGCTGAAGTTCTTTGAAGGGCTTCACGGTGAAAGCGCCGCCGAGCGAAGTGGTTTTGTACCCGAGTTCATTGACGATCAGATACTGCTTGTCTTCGAAATTCGGCTCCATCGAGGCGCCCTGGACGAAAAACGGCTGGATCAAAAAAACCCGGATGGGGACGATAATCACCACCACCCAGAAGACCATTTTCACGATTTCCCAAATAACGCCTTTGAAACCGTATTCTTCGCCTTGGGGCTCGATGTCTTTTTCTTTTTCGGTCATAAAATGCACGAGATCGGATCTCGAGCAAGCTCGAGATGCGATCTCTGGCTTCGCAAATCTTTTCAAATAATAGCAGAAAAAAACCGCCTTGGCAAGGGGCGGAATTGGTTTTGTATAAAGGATAATTTTGGTTTTTAGAATTTTGGGAAACAATTCGAAAATCGTCAGCTTGACAAATTGCTGTGAAAGTGATAAAATAACAAGCTGGGATTTTGGATCGCAACTACCAGCACATATTTGCGAAAATAGATGAATCTCCCACGAGCTTACGCTCGGGGTTTCGGATTATTCAAACAGCAAAGCTGTTTGCCCCAAATCCTTTTCTCCTTGATCCTGAATGTATTTTCTGATGATTGTTTCGTTAATGCCTATGGTTGAGACAAAATACC
>JAPLXD010000025.1 GCA_026396255.1 Candidatus Moraniibacteriota bacterium
AGGATTTTTCAGCAGCTCCCTAATCTGCTCCTGGGTAAAAATTCTTTTGCTCATATTTTTTTGTTAATTGATTACATTATACCAAATTAAAAAGTGGACAGGCTCTTTTTTAGAGTGTCCACTTTTTGGGGTACAGATCACCAATGGGGGGCCTTTTTTGAAAGATGAAATATATAGCGAAAAAAATCGTAATTAATAGGGAACATAAATTCGAGTACGTAGGGCACAAACTATGAGTTCAAGAACAGAAAAGCTGAGAAATTTGTTTTTGTTCGTATTTTTTCTGCTGGTTATTTCGATAATTTTCACTCCGCTTTTGGTGCAGAGGGGCTTTTCTATTTTTCCCGAGGAAAGCCTGGAATCAGTCTTGCTTTTTTTCCAGGTCTTCATCGGCTGGCGGATTTTTCTTCTCTATCAGAGAGGAGTTGAAAGCCGTGAACGAGAAATTCAGAAATTGGAGGGAGAATATCAGAAAAGAGAAAAAGAACTGTTGGCGGCTTTTGCCTATCTTGGGAAAGTGAATGTCCAAATTTCGCTTATCCAGTCTTTTCTCCAAAAGATCAAAGCTCCCTCGAGCCGCAAGGAGGCCGAGAGCTATATAAACGAGATTTTGAGCATCGCCCTGACTCTCAGCGGGAAAAAATGGGCGACACTCCGGGCGATCGATGCCAAATCGCTCCAAACGGTCAAGGAATATTGGGCGAAAAACAGTCCGGAGGTCGATACCGGCGGCATCAAGATCGGCAACAAAGACATTGCCTCCTGGGAGGAAGAAGGAAACCAATGCAAAAAAAACGGTTATTGCGTATACACCTCCGCCGGGTCAAAGCTTTCTCCCTTCAAGGTTTTTCTGGTATTTCTGAACGGGGAAAAAATGGATCAGGACATCGAGGGTTTCTTGCGGGCGGCGGCCAACCAGTGCGAAGTGCTGCTCACGATGTTTGATAGCAAAGAGAAAAGGTAAGCTCGCCCCACACCAATTCTCGTCTCGGTACTTTTTAGGAAAATATGGGGATAATTTTGTCTTTTTTATATGCTTGCGTATTGCTAATAGAATTGGTGCGGGGTAAATTGACAGAAAGCCGGAAATTGATTAGTATATAATCTGTGAGGGTTGGCAGCCCCACTTGGTTTTGAAAAGTGAATAGTCAAAGTGTCCCGTCACATCCAGTGGCGGGGAACTCGGGTGGAACCGCGGGTCTCGTCCCTCACCACTTTTAAGAAATTTCTGTGCTTTCTTGGAAAAATGATTGCATAGCTATTTTCCGAAAGTGGTGAGGGATAAAGCTCGTCCCGAATATCTGAATTTTGTTTTTTGGATATTCAGGACGGGTTTTTGTTTTAGGCAATGCAATTATATAATTTTTAAGCTCACGAAAAAATAATTATGAAAAATACGAAAAAAGAAAACATGATGGAAACAATCGTGTCGCTGTGCAAGCGGCGGGGTTTTGTTTTTCCGTCATCGGAAATTTATGGGGGGATGCAGGCCATCTATGACTATGGCCACTACGGAACATTGCTGAAAAATAACATTCGCGATGCTTGGTGGAAGCATATGGTGCAATTTCGCGATGACGTGGTGGGTCTCGACAGCGCGATTTTCATGCATCCGACCACCTGGGTGGCTTCCGGGCACGTTGACGGGTTCAATGATCCTCAAGTGGATTGCAAAAAATGCAAATCGCGTTTCAGAGCCGATCATATTCTGGAACAGTTCGGAATCAACGCGGATAAAGCGCCTCTGGAAGAACTCAATGCCCAATTGGATAAATTGAGAAAAGAGGGAAAGCTCAAATGCGCTAATTGCGGATCAACCGATCTCACGCCGGCCAAGATCTTTTCTCTGATGGTGAAATCAAATATCGGTTCTCCGACCGAAGAACTGAGCGAAGAAAACACGGTTTATTTGCGGCCGGAAACGTGCGGGGGAATCTATTTGGAATACAAGAATACGGTGGATTCACTGCACGTGAAATTGCCGTTTGGAATCGCCCAGATTGGAAAGGCTTTCCGAAATGAGATTGTCGCGCGGCAATTCATATTCCGAACCCGCGAATTCGAACAGATGGAAATGCAATATTTTTTGCATCCCGATGTCATGAAAGAAAAATATGATATGTGGAAGCAAGTCCGTTGGGACTGGTACCTCGAATACGGAATAAAAGCGGATGAGATTCGCTGGTACAAGCACGAAAAATTGGCGCACTATGCTTCCGAAGCCTATGATGTTGAATACAATTTCAAATCTCTGGGAAGTTTCAAGGAAGTTGAGGGAATACACGCGCGGGGAAACTGGGACTTGTCGCAGCACTCCAAGTTTTCGGGAGTAGACTTGAGCTATTTTGATGAGAAGACCGGCGAAAAATTTATTCCCCATATCATGGAAACTTCAGCCGGGCTCAATCGGCATGTGTTGATGTTTATTGACCAGGCTTACACCGAGGAAAAAGTCGGTGATGAAACGAGGGTCGTGCTGAAATTTGATAAAAGGCTCGCTCCGGTCAAAGTGGCCGTTCTGCCGCTCTCCAAAAAAGACGAGCTGACGAATCCCGCCAAGGATATCTGGAACACATTGAAAATGCATTTTATGGCGGAATATGACGAAACCCAGTCCATCGGCCGTCGCTATCGCCGGCAGGACGAGATCGGGACGCCGTATTGCGTGACAGTTGACTTTGAAACCCTCGAAGACAAAGCCGTCACCGTCCGCGATCGCGATTCAATGAAACAGGAGCGGGTGAAGATCGATGAGCTGGCGGATTATCTGAAAGGGAAATTGGAGGAATAAAAAGTATGGAGAAAAAAGAAAACATTTCAGAGCTTCGCGAAAAACTTCAGGAAATATATCATCTGGGCTCGGCTCTGCAGGTTTTGGATTGGGACTCTCAAGTGTTCATGCCGCCCAAGGGTGCGGCGCCTCGGGCGGCAACGATTTCAAATCTGTCCGGGATTTTGCACGAAAAATTCATTTCGAAAGAATTTGCGGCACTTCTCAAAAAAGCCAAAGCGAATCTTGACGGGAAAAAAATGAATGATGAAGAGTCGGCGATTGTGCGGGAACTTTGGCGCGAATATGAGCGGCAGAAAAAATTGCCGTTGGCGTTCGTCAAAGAAATGTCGCAAGCCTGCTCTGAAGGGCACAATGTTTGGATCAAAGCGAGAGAAAAATCGGATTTCAAAATATTTTTGCCAGTCCTCAAAAAAATTGTGGCGCTCAAGAGAAAGGAAGCGGAGCTGGTCGGATTCAAAAAATCGCCCTATGATGCGCTGCTCGACACCTATGAGCCATACGCGACCTCGGAAGATATTTCAATGATCTTTGAGGATCTCAAAAATTTTCTCGTGCCCTTCCTCAAAAAAATTGCCAAGGCGAAAGGAAAAGTTGACCCAAATATAATCCAAGGCAATTTTCCAACTGAACAACAAAAACAATTCGATGTAGAAGTCGCCAAAAAAATCGGTTTTGATTTTGAAGCCGGGAGGCTCGATACGAGCGCCCATCCCTTCTCAACCGGATTTCACCCGAACGATGTGCGGCTCACGACGCGATACCGGAAACACGACTTGTTTGATTCTTTTTTCGGGGTGATCCACGAAACCGGCCACGGTTTGTATAATCAAGGATTGAGCGTCGAGCATTTTGGCACGCCGCTTAGTGAAGCCATTTCGCACGGAATTCATGAATCCCAATCAAGAATGTGGGAGAACAACGTGGCGAGGAGCAAAAACTTCTGGAAATATTTTTTTCCGAAGCTGCAGTCGCAATTCCCGGAGCCTTTCGCGAAAATCAGTTTCAATGATTTCTATCGGGCGATCAACAACGTCCGGCCTTCGCTCATCCGGGTCGAAGCCGACGAGGTGACGTATAGCCTGCATATCATTTTGCGTTTTGAAATTGAAAAAGAGCTGATTGAGGGGTCGATCGAAGTGGAGGATCTGCCCAAAATATGGAACGCCAAGATGAAAGAATATCTTGGCATTGAGGTTCCGAACGATGCGGCAGGAGTTCTTCAAGATGTTCATTGGTCCGGGGGTGCAATCGGCTATTTCCCGAGTTATACGCTGGGCAATCTCTATGCGGCGCAGTTTTTCAATGCCGCGAAAAGGGATCTGATTGATCTGGAAAAAGAAATCGCTGCTGGGGAGTTCGGGCATTTGCGGGAATGGCTGCGCCAGAAAATTCACATCCATGGGAAAATGTATTCCGCTGACGGCCTGGTGCGTGAAGTGACCGGCGAGCCGCTCACCAGCCAGTATTTCATCGACTATCTCAAAGAAAAATACTCAGGTATATATAAATTATAGTTCGCGAAAAAATAATTTCCCGAATAGGCTACCCGCCGGCAAAGCCGGACGGGCACACGCAATATTCTCGAAATTTATTTTTTCGCTCTCATCATTATTCCCTTATGCATTTTAAAAAAACAACATTCAAGAACGGACTGCGGTTGATCACGGCGCCGATGAAGGACACGAACACGGTGACGGTCATTGTGGCGGTGGCGGCCGGATCGAAGTACGAATCGAAAAAAATAAACGGCCTTTCGCATTTCATGGAGCATATGTTCTTCAAAGGAACAAAGAAACGGCCGAAGACGAAGGACATCGCCGAAGCGCTTGATGCCGTCGGCGGGGAATTCAACGCCTACACCTCCACAGAAAGCACGGCCTACTATGCCAAAGTCGACAAAGAGCATATCAGCCTCGCGATCGACGTCGTCTCGGATATTTTTTTGAATTCGAAAATTGACGCCAAAGAAATCGAAAAAGAACGGGGAGTGATTCTGCAGGAGATCAACATGTATGAAGACAATCCGATGATGTCCGTCCAGGAGGAATTTGAAAATCTTCTCTATGGCGACCAGCCGGCGGGCTGGAAGGTGATCGGGACGAAAGAAAATATCGCGGGAGTGGGGAGAAAAGATTTTGTTGATTATCGGGAAAAATTTTATAATGCGAAAAATACGGTTGTTTGCGTGGTGGGAAATTTCGGAGAGATGGGAGAGGCGAGAGTGGCCGGAGAAATCGGAAAAATATTTGCGCGTTTGCAAAAGGGTGAGGTGAACAAGAAACAAAAAACGGCCGAAAAACAATCGAAGCCGGAGCTCAAAATCAAACACAAAAAAACCGACCAGGCGCATCTGGTTTTGGGATTTCGCGGATACAATATGTTCAATCCCGACCGGTTCGCGCTCACGCTTCTCGCCAATATTCTCGGCGGGACGATGAGCAGCCGGTTGTTTCTCTCGGTGCGTGAAAGACAGGGTCTGGCCTACTATATCAGTGCGAGCGATGACGAGTCAACAGACTGCGGATATTTTTCCGTCCGGGCGGGCGTGGATACGGACAAAAAGAAAATCGAAAAAACCGTGAAAACTATCGTCTCAGAGATCAAAAAAATGAGAGCCAGAGGCGTTTCCGAGAAGGAACTCCAGAAAGCCAAAGACAATTTTCGGGGGAAAATGGCGCTAACTCTGGAATCTTCGGACGATGTGGCTTCATATCTGGCCGGTCAGGAGCTCTCCCGGCGGGAGATCAAGAAGCCCGAGGAAATTTTGCGCCAAATTGACAAAGTGAAGAGAGATGACATATTGAGAGTAGCGAGGGAAATATTCGTGAATAATGGCCTCAATTTGGCCTTGATCGGGCCGATTGAAGATGGAAAGTTTTTGAAAAAAATGTTAAAGCTATAAACTTAGAATTATGAACAGGCCTGTCGAAATATCTTCAGGAACCATCCTGAGAACAATATTTATAATATTGCTCCTTTGGTTTCTCTATCTCATTTGGGATATTCTCATCCTTGTTTTTTTGGCGTTGATCATCGTGAGCGCGATTGATCCGATTGTCGATTGGTGCCAGAAAAAAAGAATTCCGCGCGGCTTGGCGGTTCTGGCGATATATATCCTGGCTATCGCAGCCGTTGGGACGGCGATTTCTTTTCTGGTGACGCCGCTCATTTCCGAGATCCGGGGGCTCGGAGAAAATTTTCCGAATCTTGTGACCAAATTTTCCGGATATTTCCAGGGTGTGCAGAGCTATGCGACTTCTCATAACCTTCAACAACAGGTCAGCAATTTTTCGGGCAGTATGACAGACAGATTTTCGCAGGTCGGAACGAATATTTTCAGCGGGACAATTTCTTTCATCGGGGGAATTCTTTCTCTCCTTGTGGTTTTGTCCGTCGCTTTCTATATGTCCGTGGAAGAAAAGGGCGTCAAAAAATTCTTTGCTTCAATCGCGCCGGACGAGCACGGGGAATATGTCGCGGAGCTGGTCGACCGGATCCAATACAAAATGGGACGTTGGCTTTTGGGACAGCTGGCGCTCATGGTGATCATTTTTGCGATCGACTACGCCGGTCTTCTGGCCATCGGCGCTCCCTATGCATTGATCCTTGCTATTATGGCCGGTCTGCTTGAGATCGTTCCCTATGTCGGGCCGATCGTTTCGGCGGTTGTGGCAGCTTCGATCAGTTTTTTGCACGGTCCTCTGACAGGGGTTTTGGTTCTGGCGCTCTTTGCCATCGCGCAGCAATTGGAAGGATATGTGATCGCCCCGCTGGTGATGAAAAAAGCGGTCGGACTCAATCCGGTGGTGGTGATCCTGGCAATTCTCATCGGCGCGAAATTGGGCGGCGTTCTGGGCGTGATTATTTCCGTTCCGGTCGCGACGGTGATCAGTGAAGTAGTGAAGGATTTGGTGACTCGCGCACCAAAAGACCAAAAAATAGAGATGTCTGATTAGAAAGTCTAATTGTTAGATAATATAACTTTTGGTGCGGAGTAAGAGAAACCAGAAGCTAGCGCATGAAGAGAAGAATAAGTACAGATATAAGAGCAATTCCGATTTCCCAGTATTCGTTTTTTAGACGAAATTTCCGTTGAGGAGATCCGTTTGGGTAGTAATGAAGACCTTCATGGAATTCCTTAATGGGTCGCAGAAAATTCATTTTCATAAAGCGGTACATAAAGTGAGTGGCGTCGGGAAGGAGAGAAAAGAAAATCGCGATTACTATGTTTTTCAGGATTGGCCATTCCGGAATGCCGTGGACTGCAATTGAAAAAAAAGCTATAGAAAGGCCGATTGAAAGGCTTGTTGCCTCTTTCCACCAATCTCGAAGTGTTGATTTTTCGTTGACATAGTCGCCGTGAGGTAAAGAATCCAATAGGAAATGGAAAAAAATTGCTACAGCTGCAATTGCGAAGGGGTTGTTTAATTTTGTTCCAATAACTGTTCCAGTGATAATATGAGTAGCAAGTGTCATGGATTTTTTTGATTACTCAATTTTTTATGAATAACTTCGGAAAACTTTATATTATTGCTACTCCCATCGGAAACCTCGAAGACATCACTCTGCGCGCTCTTCGCGTTCTCAAAGAAGTCGATTTGATCTTGTGCGAGGATACGCGGGTGACGAAAAAGCTGCTGGACCGCTATGAGATCAAAAAACCTCTTCTATCATATCACCATCACTCGAAGCTCTCAAGGGTGGAAAAAATCGCGGAGCATCTGGAGAACGGAAAAAATCTGGCGCTGGTCAGCGACGCGGGAACGCCGGGCGTCAGCGATCCGGGGAACGAGTTGATTGCGCAGCTTTTGAATCAGGGAGAGGTTGAAATTGTTCCCATCCCTGGCGCGTCGGCGGTTTCAACTTTGGCAAGTGTGGCGGGGATCAACATGAGCCGGTTCACTTTCCTCGGTTTTCCGCCGCACAAAAAAGGGCGGGAAACATATTTTCGGGAAGTGGCCGAAGCGAAATATCCCATCGTCTATTTCGAATCTCCGCATCGGTTTTTGAAAAACCTGGAACTTTTGGAAAAATTCAAGTCAGATGCTAAACTGATAGTAGGCCGGGAACTGACGAAAATGTTTGAAGAGATCTTGAGAGGAGAGGTCGGTGAAATCCGAAAAAAATGGGAAAAGAAGGCAGAAAAAGAGAAAAAGGGAGAGTTTGTAATAATCGCTTATTGATTTTATGAAGAAATATTTCATCACCACGCCAGTCTATTATGTCAACGACAAGCCGCATATCGGGCATGCGTATACGAGCGTGGCGGCGGATGTCTTGGCCAGATTTCACAAGCTTCAGGGTGACGATGTCTTTTTTTTGATGGGGACGGACGAACACGGGCTCAAGATCCAGAAGAAAGCCGAGGAAGTCGGGAAAGACCCGCAAGCTTATGCGGATGAAATTGCCAGCGAGTTCAAAGATCTCTGGGATAAGCTTGGCATAGAATACGATACGTTCATCCGGACGACAGATGAAAAACACAAAGCCGCTGTCCAAAAAGTTTTGCAAACTCTTTTCGACAAGGGGGCGATATATAAAGGCGAATATGAAGGGCTCTATTGCGTCGGGTGCGAACAGTTCAAAAGCGAGAATGAATTGGTGAATGGACGCTGTCCGGACCATGATACGGATTGTGAAATCGTGAAAGAAGAAAGCTATCTTCTGAAAATGGAGGAGTTGCAAAGTGAGTTGGTGAAAAAAATTGGGAACGATGAATTTGAGATCAAACCGGAAAAATACAAAAAAGAAATTTTGTCATTTCTTACGAAAGAAAAATTGAAAGACGTTTCCATCTCGCGAAAGAACGTAAAGTGGGGGATTCCTTTGCCGTTTGACGCGGAGCATACGACCTATGTTTGGTTCGATGCATTTTTGAGCTATCTCACCGGTTTGGGCTGGCCCGCCTTTGCTAAAGCTTCGGCGGGTAAAGACGGCGATTTTGAAAAATTTTGGCCGGCGGACGTGCAGCTCATCGGAAAAGACATTTTGCGCGTCCACGCGACGATTTGGCCAATCATGCTCATGCATCTTGGAATTCCACAGCCAAAACTGCTCTTCACTCATGGCCATTTGCTTTCCGGAGGCCGAAAAATGAGCAAAACCATCGGCAATGTGATCGGAATCGACGAACTGCTGGAAAAATTCGGTACGGACGGCACGCGCTATCTTTTGATGAGCGCCGGGACGTTCGGCGAGGATGTCGACGTGACCATGGAACGCTTGACGGAAAAATACAACGCGGACTTGGCGAATGGACTTGGCAACTTAGTTTCAAGGGTCTTGAAACTAAGTTCAAATCCAAAATTCCAAATCCAAATGTCAAACAAAATTCCAAATCCAAATGTCAAAACTTCAAATTTTATTGAAAAATTTGAAATGGATGGCGCGTCAGACTGCATTTGGAGAATTATTCGAGAAGACGACAAATTTATTGAAGAAAGCAAGCCTTGGGAACTGGTGAAAACTGACGAAAAAAAATTCCAAGAAGTGATGCAAAAATTGGTGTCCGACTTATATCTAATTTCAGAACTATTGATTCCGTTTATGCCGGAAACTTCGGAGAAAATAAAAAAAGCGCTGGAGACGAAAGAAATTATTATACTATTCCCAAGAATGGGAAAATAAGATCAATTGGGAAACTTTATGAATATGGAGGGGAAGAAAAAAGCTGGCTATGAATATTTGCTGGCATATAAGTTGGCAGTTCCGATCTATGATTTGACGGTGGAGTTTGTTGAGAAAAATGTGAGTAAATTTTCGAGAACGGGTGATCAAATGATCCAGGCGGCAAGATCCGGAATGCAAAATATTTCAGAGGGAAACAAGCAGCAAGGAATGAAAGGGTATATCAAATTGTGCGGAGTGGCCAGGGGATCTTTCGAGGAATTATTGAAAGATTACTACGCTTTCGCCAGACAAAAGAAAATCGAAATATTTTTGAAGGAGAAGGCACTGAGGGAAATCAGGGAAATAGGGGTAATTTGGGGAATTATCAAGAAATATCCTGCTTTACCTGATCAACCCAATTTCCCGAATATCCCGGTTGATTTGCCAAGAGCCGTTAATCTTATGATAACGTTGGTTAATCAGGCCAACTATCTGATTGACAGATTGATCGTCTCTCTTAAAGACAAACATATGAGAGAGGGCGGATTAGCTGAAGAACTCTATCGAAAAAGAACTGAATTTAGAAATAAAAACTTCCTATGATCGATACACACGCCCATTTGGATTTTGAAAATTTCGACGAAGACCGCGAGGAAGTGATTTCGCGGGCTTTTGATAATGGGGTCAAAAAAATTGTGAACATCGGGGTGGATCTTGAGACGAGTCAAAAAAGCATTGCGCTGGCGGAAGCGCATGAAAATATTTTTGCGGCGGTCGGATTCCATCCAGAATTTTTCAGTGAACAGGGATCAGTGGACAGTGAACAACTTAAGGAACTAGTGAAGAATAAAAAGGTAGTGGCGATAGGAGAAATAGGGTTAGACTATTTTAGCCATACTGGCGAAATTATCACAGACATGCAAAAAGAAAATCAGAAAAAAGGATTTCTCGCTCAGATTGAAATTGCGCAGGAGTTGAATCTTCCGGTTATAGTTCATTGCAGAAATGCATGGGGCGATTTATATGATATAATTTCCAATTTTTCTCAAAGCTCGTCTTTTCCCTCCGCCTCATCGGCGGATTCCTCAAAGCCAAGCTTTCTAAAATTCATTCTTCATTGCTACTCGGGCGGGAAAGAGGACACGGAGAAATTTTTGCAGTTTGAAAACGTATACTTTTCTTTTTCGGGAAACATCACTTATCCAAAACCGGTCGAACGAGCGGAGAGATTGGCGGAAGCGGTGCGGATGGTGCCGCTCGAGAGAATCATGCTCGACTCGGACAGTCCATTTCTGGCGCCGCAGGCAATGCGGGGAAAAAGGAACGAGCCGGCGAATATCCGATATATCCCGGAAAAAATAGCCGAAATAAAGGAAATATCGGGAGAAAGAGTGGAGAGGATTACTGATCTTAATGCAATCAAATTTTTTGGAATTTAGCCTGTTAAATAAGGATATTTCCTTACGAATTACGAACGCATACGAATGTACAAACAGTACATTTTTTTGAATGTCTCAAATTCGCAAATACTTCTCGTAGTTTGCAGAGAAATCGTGATATAATGAATCCATGAATTCATCAGGCGCACCGCTTATTAAAATTGAAAAACTGAATATCATTTTCAATGAGGGAAAGCCCAATGAGGACAGGATTTTGGACAATCTCAATCTTGAAATATATCCCCACGAGTATCTCATTCTTTTCGGACCGTCGGGCTGCGGGAAATCGACGCTGCTCAATGTGATCTCCGGGCTTCTCCCGCCGACGAGCGGGAAAGTCGAAATCGAAGGCAAGGAAATCACGGCCTTCACCGAAAAAGAAAAGCTCGAATTTCATCGCCGCCGGATCGGAATGATTTTTCAATCTTTTTTTCTTGTTTCCACTCTTTCGGTAATTGACAATGTCCGCTTGCCAAGATCTTTCGCGGGAGACGATTCGCCGGAAAGCCGTCAAGACGCGATGAACTTTCTTAAGCGATTCGGAATCGAAGCCCAGGCGGAAAAATTTCCAAGCGACCTTTCCGGCGGGCAGAGGCAAAGGGTGGCAGTTGCCCGATCTTTGATCAACAGCCCCTCCATCATTGTTGCCGACGAGCCGGTGGGGAACCTTGATTCCAAGGCGACCTACAGCGTCCTTTCGATTCTCAAGGAGCTCAACGAAATCGACAAAAAACTTGTTATTCTTGTTACGCACGATCCCGCTCACCTTGCTTATGGCGACCGCGTTATCCATATGCAGGACGGAAAGATAACAAAGATCGTCGAAGTGCTTGAGAAAAAAGCACCGACGGAAAGCGGGGATCAGGAATATCTCGAAGAACAGGAAAGAATCACCAAAGAATGGGAATCTTTCAAAGAGGGCACGCTCGGCAAAGCCTGGGAACTTCACAAAAAAGGGCAGCTTGACCAGGACTGGGAACTGGTCAAAAAAGATGAACTTGGAAAGGCCTGGAGCGTCTTCAAGGGGATAAAAGACGGAATCGATAACTGGGAGCTGGGAAAAGAATATGAACTGGTGAGGAAAGAAGATCTTGCCGAGCGTCGCAAGGAGCATATCTCGCCGGAACTTCTCACTTTGATGCGGTCATTTCGCGATTTTTCACCGGATCAGGTCGGAACGCTTCTTATTCCGTTCAAAGCCCAGCAGATATTCTCCCATATTTTTTTCCACATTCCGGACAACCAGATCGATCTGGCCAAAAAAATATTTCAGGATTTCATTGCCGGAGGGATAACCTTTGAAGATTTTCAGCGTAGGTTGGTTGAGGATGAAGACAAGGGAGGAGCCGGATGGGACCATGCCAAAGCGAAAAGCCTTACGAAAGGAATCCAGCGGATTTTCGACCAGGTGAAAAAAATCGATTTCGGAAATGTCGAAAAATCAGCGCAAAATTTGGGAGAATATTTGATTGATACTTTTCATTTGCGTCTCGGCGAAATGGAAAAGATAAAATTCTTGGAATACGTCAAAATGCGCCTTGAAAACGAACTCACGATGGATGAGTTGCTGGATCTCGCCGACCGGCCGGTGGTGAAGGGCGGCGTCGGCCTCGACCGCCGCGCCGCAATCAAGGTGGCGCGGGAGATGGAGATAATAATGCTGGCGCGTTATTCAATGTAATATGACTACTAAAGATTTACTCAAACTTTCCACCAGAATTTTCACCGCGCGAAAGGGCCGGACATTGCTCACTGTTTTGGGTATGGGGATCGGATTCGGGGCGATCTTGTTTTTGGTTTCTTTGGGATACGGCCTTCAGAACGCTCTGCTGCAGACGATCACCAACTCCGGAGCGCTCACAGCGCTCGACGTCGCGCCGAACGATCAGGACGGAAAATTGCTTACGGCGGGTGCAGTTGGTGAGATGAAAAACATCAGCGGAGTCGAGAACGTCGAAACAAGCTATGATTTCAATGCGCGGCTCAAATTAGGCGATACAGGATCAGACTCGCGCGGGGAAGTCGCCAGTCCGGGCTATCTTGAACTGGAAGGACTGAAGATTACGGCCGGAAAAACGCTCGACCCGCTTCGCCAAAGCTCCAGCGAGGCGAGCAAAAACAAGCCGAAAGAGATCCTTGTTTCTTCCGCCATCGGAAAAGTCTTCGGGAAAAGTCCGGAAGAACTGATCGGACAAAAGATCTTTTTTTCTTTGCTGCCTGCAACAAAAGGCGGAGCGAACATCGACGCGTCTGATTATACCATCGCGGGCGTCACGGAAAGCGAGGAGACGGTTTTCTATACCACGGCGGATAGCCTGAATATCCCGGCGGACATCCCTTTCGCGAAAGTGAAAGTGAAGTGCAAATCGGGCAGTGTGATATCGTCGGTGCGCGACGCGATAACGCAAAAAGGTTTTGCCGTTTCATCGATTTCGGATACGGTTTCCCAAGTAAACAAATTATTTAGCGTAGTGAATGTCATCCTCGGCCTTTTTGGGATCATCACACTCGTGGTTTCGGCGATCGGGATGTTCAACACGATGACGGTCGCGCTTCTCGAACGGACGACGGAAATCGGCATTATGCGTTCCATCGGTGCGTCGCGGGCGGATATTCTCTCAATGTTCATCATCGAATCGACGCTGATGGGATTCTGCGGAGGGATCACAGGAATCATTCTGGGTGTCGCCTCGGGACAGATTGTCAATTCGATTGTGAATATCGCGGCGAAATATATGGGAGGAAAGCCCCTCGATCTTTTCGCCTATCCGCTTTGGTTTTTGGGATTTGTCCTGGCGTTTTCGATCATCATTGGATTCGCAACCGGCATCGGACCGGCGAAGCGGGCGAGCTCCTTGGACCCGCTGGAAGCGCTGCAGAGCCGATAGGGAGATTCGGGAGATCAAGAGAGTTGGAGGAATAAGAGTAAAATATTTCTATGGGTAAAAAAATTATTTTTCATTCAATTGTTGTTCTCGTTCTCGCGGTGATTGCTTTTTCTGTTTTTGTTTTTTGGGATCGGAGCAATTTGATGAAGAATGAAACGCCGGAAACGGTTGCGATGATTTCGAACGAAAACAATCCAAACGGTAAAGTTTTAGGGGAGCAGGGATCCGCCTCTTCGGCGGACGCTTCGCGAATGTACGCGAGCCAAAATTTTCGAACGCCCGAGATCACATTCGGCGGAGACGCGATCGCGCTGCCGGCGGGTGAGCAGTCCGTTGCTCCCGAGATCCAAGATATGCGCTCAGAGCTGCTCACGACCAAAACCGACCAGCAGGTGAAGTTTCTTTTGAGCTGGAGAACAAGCAAGCTTTGCCAGTCGTCCATCGATTATACAAAAGAAGGACAAGCGGAAGCAAAAACAGTTTCCGAGGATGGGTACGGTTTCATCCACAGCGTCGAGATTTCTCCACTCAACTACTCGACGTCCTATGCGTACACCGTCACGGCACGCGATAAATGGGGGAACGAAATAAGGTCGGACAAGCTTGCGTTCTATACCGGTGCGCCGACCGTTTCCATTTTCAATCTTCTTGGCGGCGCGTTTAAAGATATGTTCGGATGGGCGGGGAAAAAATAGCTGTGGATAACTTTTTTCTCCGGTATTTTTTTGAGAGCGACTTGACAAGAATTTTCGCGGGCGAATAAAATATTTCAGCAAATAAAATTTCAAGTTGATATTGGTCAACAAAAAACAGAAAAGTTAGAAATCCGATTTTTGGCGAATAGTTAAAATCCGATATTTTCAATAATTTGCGAAGCAAATAATGAATATCGGTTTTTTTGTTGCATTGGATTGAAAAATCGGCCCGCCTTCGCGAAAGCTGCGGCGAGGGAAAGAAAATCTGGCAATTATTTTCAAGAAAAGACGAAAAAAAATTATTTTAAAAAAGTCGGTCTTTTTTTGGCATAGGGCTTGCGCGATTTTTGACAGAAAATATAATAAATACATAAGCTGTTATATGTCATATACAAAGCAAATAACAGGAACGCAACCTTACTCCGACCCTCTCCTTATTAAGGAGAGGGAGACGAGCCAAAAACGAATGCGATTAAAACTGATATAAAAAGGATATAACGCGGCCATGACGGAGAAAAAAGACAAACAAAAAATTGGGGATATATTTTTCGGAAAGGCCGGGGAAGTTTTCACGAACGCCCGGCTTTTTTTGACATCGAAAAAATTCGCGAAAATTATTTCTGCGGAGAGGAAGGCGGTCGAGGATGCGCGGGCGAAACTGGTGAAACTTCATGGGGGGGAGATCAGGGCAATTGAGGAGAGCGGGAAGATGGGAAAAGAGTCAGAGAAAAAAACAGAGATGCAAAATTCCACGCCCTTGCAAAAAAAGGCTGTTCCGGCGAAAAAACAAAACTTGGTTTTTGTTCCGCTTTCCGAGCTCGCGAAAAATTCGACGTACTCGAAAAACTATATCAACTTCTCGGCGCGCCAGGGAAAACTGAAAGCGAAAAAAATCGGCGGCGTCTGGCACACGACCGAAGAGTGGCTCGCCGAGTTCACGAAAAAGTCGCAGGCGAAGAAAAATCAGTTCAAAGAAAAACTTTCGAAAGACCATGGCGGGAACAAAAAGTTTGTCGTTCCAGAGGAGCCAGTGAAGATTTTGGAAGAGCAACGCATGAAGAATGGTTGGGAAGAGAAAGGGGCAGCTGGAATACTTGAAAAGCAAGATCTCCCCCTACGGAGGATCACCCGTAGGGTGAAAAAATTTTTCACAAAGATTCAGAACGACGCGAGAAAATGGTTTTCTGAGCTTGGTGAGATGGAGGGCGCGCGCCAAAGCGCGAAACTCAAAAAAGCGAAGCTGTCTGATTTTTGGAAACTCGATTACGCGAAGCCCGCGGCGGCAATCATCGCGCTCGTTCTTTTGATGGCAATCGGGAACATCACCAAAGCGGATCTGGCCAGTCTGGGCGACCAGGGAAAGAAACAAATATATTTTGCTTACAACGCAAGTGTTGACACGGTCGCGAAAATCGCGGATAGCGTGAACAAAGGCGCCGGGAAGAGCGTCGCGAAAATAAAAGTCGGAAAAGAAAAATTCGTGAAGATCGCCGAAGATTTGTTGCAGCGGGAAAAAATAAAAGAGTTCGAAAAGAATTCGGGTTTGGCTTTGAAGGGAGGTCAGAACGATAAAACCAATCTCGTTGAACAAAATCAGGGAGGCGCGGTGCTGGGAGAAGAGGCGATTGGCCAATCCGCCTCACCGGCGGACAAGCCTTCCGACGAGGAAGGCTTGGTTCTCGCCGCGGCGACGGGCGCGGCGCAGACGAACATCGGCGACATTGAAGTCTCGGCATATCTGATGGACGGCCAGAACAAAGAAATTCAGAACGGCGAATATGATGTCCGGTTTGGAATATATACGACCGACCGGACGGAAGCGGATCCCTATCCGTCGGACACGGACAAAGGGACGCGCGTCTGGGAAGAAACGCAAAAAGTCGTTGTTGAAAATGGCCTTCTCAAAACCTATCTCGGCGCGACAACGCCCATTCCGGCCAACTTCAATTTCGCGGCCAGCAATTATTACATCGGCATCCGGGTCGGCGAGGACGCGGAAATGGTCCCGCGCAAGAGAATTGGCGCCGTGCCTTTGGCTCGCACCGCGATGAGCGTTGCCGGACAAACGATCGGGAACGGTGCCGGGAATATTCCGCTTTCCAACGGAACATTAAACACGAATCTCAACGCCGATCTTCTCGACGGCCAGCACGCGAGCGCGTTTATGCCGGCGGGAACCACTCTCACTGGAAACTACGACAATTATCAATCCTGGAAAATGCAATCCGCTTCGACCGACGCTGGGCAGAAAATAACCACGAACAAGGGCGCCATCTTCGCGGGCGGCAGCGGCATCACGACTTCGCGGAATTTGAATACGCTCACAATAGCTCTGGACTCGACATCCAGTCCCGCTTTGACCGGACTCACCCTTTCCGGCCTCACTCCAAACTATCCGGTCATCACCGGAGTGGGTGGAGTGCTCACCACCGAACAATATCTTTCCGTCGTCCGCGGGGGAACGGGCGCGGGAAGCTTCACTCAATATGGCGTAATTTACGGAAACAACGCCGGAGCCCTCCAAGTCACCGCCGCCGGAGCAGAGGGACAGGTGCTGATCGCTCATACTGGATCTGCTCCCACCTGGGCGGACACCGCTCCGGGTGCTGCCCACAATTTTCTTTCTGCCAACCATCCCGACACTACCCCAGCTGCCGTCCAGAGAGGCGATCTTGTCACTGGACAAGGTGTGGCACCGACTTGGACGCGGCTTGCGAAAGGCGCGGCCAACACCTATCTATACTCCAACGGCATGGATCTCTCTTGGGGCGGGATTACGCTCGGCACGAATACTTCCGGCAACTATGTTTCTTCTCTCACCGGCACCGCCGATCAAGTGACCGTTTCCGCCGCCACCGGAGACATCATTCTGACTCTGCCGCAATCCATAGGCGCCGCCAATTCGCCCTCCTTCGCCGGCCTCACCCTTTCCGGTCTCACTCCGAATTACCCGGTCATTACCGGAGCGGGCGGAACGCTCGCGACCGAACAATATCTTTCCGTCGCCCGCGGGGGAACGGGCGCCGGATCTTTTACCCAGTATGGAGTAATCTATGGCAACGCCACTGGAACACTCCAGGCGACCGCTGCCGGAACCGATGGGCAAGTGCTCAAAGTCTCCGCTGGCGGAGCGCCCTACTGGGCACCGGTTGGAGAAGCCGGATCGATGGTTTGGTCCGGGCTTCTGGATCCCGTTGCGAATCTTTCCCTTGCAATGGGAACGCACACGACGGCTTTCACCTGGAACGCGGCAACGGGAGCGAACAACCTTTTGAGCCTTGCCGACACGGCGGGGAATACCGGCACCGGCTATCTTCTCGACATCGCGACGGCCGCGGGATCCACCCTTAAGCCTTTACATATCAGCGCGGCGGGAATGGAAGCTCTCACGATTCTGGCATCCGGCAACGTCGGTATCGGGACGACGAGTCCGACGTCGAAACTCGCGGTGGTCGGCAATCTCACTTCCGGCATAATTTTGGGCACATCCTATGACCAAGCCGTCGTCCTTGACGGAGCGCTGACGGCGGCCAAATTTGATCTGAATGACGGCCATATCAATACCGCGAACCAGTCGGTGACGGGAATCCGGGTTGTGCTTCCCACGTCCACGAACAACAACGCGTCCGGGACAGTTACGATGGACGGAATGTCTTTGGGCTACGGCAACGGCACGGGAATCAACCAAAACGGAGCCGGAGCGACCATCTATTCCGGCGCCAACTTGCTGATGCCGGCGCTCACCCAATCGGCAGGGACGCTGATCGCCAACGGGGCTCTTATCACGACTTCTTCCTCCATTACCAGCGGCGGTACCGCCAATGGCGTGAATATCGCTGCGCACGGTGTGGGCGCGGGAACTTTAAACGGAGTCTATATTTCCGCTATCACCGGATCGGACGGAGCGGAAAAGGCTCTCAACATCGGGTCGGGCTGGGACAGCGTGCTGACCGTCAACGGCAATCAAATCATCAATGGTTCGGGCGTGGTGCAAGTGGCGGCGGGCGGCACGGGGCTGACTTCCTACACGGCCGGGGATATGATCTACGCGAGTGGCGCGACCACTCTCAATCAGCTGGCGGCCGGCGCGCCCAACAACGGCAAAGTTATGACGGTGGTCGCCGGTCTGCCGGTTTGGGGAACGCTCAACGGATCGGCCTGCACCGATTGCGTGGTGAACGATCCGACCGCGGTCGCGACCCAGACAATCACTCCCGCGAATCAGGACATCTCGAGCCTCGTGGTGAGGCAGACGACTTTCGCGGTGCCGACCCATAACATTTTCGAAGTGACCAGCTCCAATGGCCTTTCCAAGTATTTTTATATTGACCAATACGGCAACGTCTCGACCGGCGGAGTGGCTTCCCAAAATCTGACGCTGACTCCGACATCGGATTCCACGGCTCTCACTCTGGTCGGCACGAACGTCCCGACGGCGAGCCTTGAATACATCAATTCCAAAAACACCCAGGGGACGATTTTCAATCTGGCTTACGGAGCGCCGGCGACGCTCGCCGGATCCCTCACGGGTCAAAATATCGATCTGGCGACGAATGTCACGGCGAACAACCAATCCGTGACGGGACTTTCGATCACTTTGCCGACTCCGACGAACACGGTGGGCAAGGATTATAAAGGGATTGTCATTTCCGGCCCGGTCGGGGGAGGCATCAACCAGACCGTCGGCGGCACGACCGTATTTTCGGATTTGGATCTCACTATCCCTCCGCTCACGCAAACAGCGGGCAGTCTCACCGGCAACGGCATTCTGGTCACTCTGCCGACAACCATCACCACCGGCGGGACGGCCAACGGTCTAAACATCGCGGCGTTCGGCGTGGGCAATGGGACAATCAGAGGGATCAACATCGGCAACATCACTCCCGGCGCCGGATCGGAAACGGCCATCCATACCGGCACGGGCTGGGACTACGCCGCTATCTTTGAGGGCGGCAATGTCGGCATCGGCACCACCGCTCCCGACGCGCTTCTTTCCCTTTCTTCCACCGGCGCTCTGGGTTTCTATGGCCGATCACAGATCAAGTCTTCCGCCGACGGGTATCTTACTTTCTTCAATAACGCGGGCACTGATTTTACCCGCCTGGCGTTTGGCGGCACGACTTCCAGTTTTCCGGCGATTGCCAAACTCGGCTCATCTCTGCAAATCATAGCGGCGGATAATTCAACCAATGCCAATCTATTAGTTACCGGCAACGTCGGAATAGGGACCACTGCTCCCACCAATATGCTCGATGTCGCCGGCGGCGTGAAAATCGGCGCGGGGTATGCGGGCATCGGATTGACTGCGCCGGCTAACGGTTTACTGGTGCAGGGCAACGTCGGCATCGGGACGACGAGTCCTTCAAGCCTCCTCAATGTCTCGGGAGGAGATTTCAATCTGACTGCGGGCTACGGCACGGAAAAAGTGACGAACGGCTCTTTCACGGGAAACGCCTCCGACTGGACTTTGACGGCGGGCTGGGCGTACAACAGCAACAATGTCTGGCACAACGCGAACGGCGTAACCACGATGTCCCAGACTCCCATCGGGGGGACAGTGGCTGGCGAAACCTACAAGGTCACCTACACCGTTTCCGGCTGGACGGTCGGCACCGTCACTCCCCAGGTGGGCGGAGTGAACGGAGTCGCGAGAGGAGCCAACGGAACCTACACGGACTATATCATCGCGACCACAACCGGAAACCTCATTTTCACTCCCACGAACACGGCCCGCTTCACCATCGACGACTTGAGCGTGACCAAAGTGACCAACGGCCTCGCCATATCCGACCACGGGCGGCTTGGCATCGGGACGGCGACTCCGAACAACTTCATCCAGGTGACCGGCCTCATCAATTTTGACAATACGCTTGGCAACACTTACCTTGGTTTTGAAACGGGGCTTTTAAACACAAGTAATCAAGGGGGAAACACGGCAGTGGGCTTCCAGGCTCTCCGATCAAATAACACGTACGGTGGCAATACTGCGCTTGGCTATCAAGCCCTGGCAACCAGCAACGGAGCGGGGAACACGGCTGTCGGGAATCTAGCTTTAACTTCAAGCACCGGAAACTATAACACGGCTCTGGGGAACGAAGCTCTTCGCTATGCTGGAAGCGCCAGAGATAATACCGCAGTCGGCAGTGAATCACAAAGAGTCAGTACCGGCGAGCGCAATACATCCCTTGGCTCCGGCGCCTTATGGAATACTTCCGGAAGTTACAATGTGGCAGTCGGCGTGGGCGCGGGCGATAAAAATTCCGCTTCTTTTGACAACAGCGTTTTTATCGGATATGCCTCTGGTACTGAAATAACCAGTGGAGACTATAATACCTTTCTCGGGTACGCTTCTGGAAGTACCACCACTACCGGAGGAAGTAATATCCTTTTGGGATACAATATTCAAACTCCAGCCGTTGATACCTCTAACTATTTAAGCATCGGAAACCTCATTTTTGCCACCGGCGGATTCGGGACGGGAACGACCGTCGGCACCGGCAACGTCGGCATCGGGACGACGAGTCCATTATCCAAATTACACCTAAATGGCGGAACGGGCACCCTGTCCACGGGATTGACCTTCGGGGACGGGGACTCTGGATTGTACGAAGTATCCGACGACAAACTCATTTTCCAGACATTGGGAAGCGATAAACTAACAATACAAAGCGACGGCAACGTCGGCATCGGGACGACGAGTCCGATTTCTCCATTGGATATACATACAACTGGGACTACAAATGTTCAATTTTACAGAACGACTTTAGTGGGCAGTATGGGGGAGGCTGGAGGCGCTTTTTATTTATCGGCGGAATCCGGGGAGAATCTTAAATTGACCACATCGGGGTTAGTCGCGGGCAAGGATATAATATTTTCTCCCGGAGGTTACGAAAGTGTTAGGTTTACAAGCGCAGTAGGAGCCGCTGGCAACGTCGGGATCGGGACGACGAATCCAAATTACAGATTGGATGTCGGCGGCGGTTCGGCGGGCTATGACATTCGCGGATATGACGTCTATACCCACGACGGAGCCGTCACCTCTTTCTCCGATTCGCGCCTCAAATCGATCCAAGGAAACTACGCTCGCGGTCTTGATGAGATCATGGCTTTGAGTCCGCAATATTATCACTACAAATCCGACAACACGCTCGGTCTCGCTTCAAGCGAAACTGTCATCGGACTTATGGCGCAGGATGTCCAGAAACTCATCCCCGAAGCGGTGCAGATGTCGAAGTCTGGATACCTGACCATGTCCCAAGGTCCGATCTTCTACGCAATGATCAACGCGGTGAAACAGCAGCAAGGACTTATTGTCGAACAGCAAACAAAGAACACCCAGCAGGATACGCAAATTTCCGACGTCAATCTCAAGACTTCCCAAAACGTCGAAACCGTCGGACAGCTCCAAAAATCCGTCGATGA
>JAPLXD010000034.1 GCA_026396255.1 Candidatus Moraniibacteriota bacterium
ATCCTTCAATTTCACTTCCTTGTTGCAGATGGGCAGGATCCACCTTAACCGTTCTTCTTTAATTGTCGTTGGCATATTGATACACATACGCCAGAATATCTCTATTCTGGAAAAACCGCCATATGTATGTGGACATTACCCGCAGGGCTTGACAAAAGAAACAAAAAATGCTAGTATATGACACTGGTATCCTAATACCAGACATCCAAATACAGGGAGGCAGCTATGTCGGGAAAATCGTTGGGGCAGTTGATGAAACAAACGGCGCCCGAAGCGAAGGGCGCAAGCTATTCGGAAAAACCTCTTGGCTTTTTTGAAAGAGTTCGTGTCAAGATCCCTGCCCTGTCAAGCTGCAGAGAGGTAGCGGCTCACACCTTCAAAACGGCCGACAAAAAAGAGGTTGACGTCGAAGCCCACCTGGAACTCCGCTCCTGCCCATTGGGGCAAGGTGGATATGTCCAGCGCAATTTCTACGGCTTCGACCCGGAAGACCTCGGGAAGAATCGTGTGGCCAGCGTCACGGCCTTGACCAAGTTCAGTGAAAGTGGGAAAAAGATCCTGCTCTTGGACATTCGCAAAGCCCCCGTGGGAACCAAGGCTGCATCCGTGATGAAATTCTGTGAACGCCGGGATTGGGCTCTGCCAATCCCCAATGGTGGTGGCATCCGTTTCATCCCCCTGTCGTCCAAGACAGAATAATAGTCCGCCATGAGGAAGCGGATCCGAAAACGAAAAGGCTCACCCTTGATCCATAAGGTTGAGCCTTTTTCAATTGCCGCACTTTGTATTTTTTTCAATACTTACCGAAACGCTCAAGTAAAAACTCATTCTCTCTCACTGAACGCTCATCACCCAAGTTTTTCCGTGTTTTTTCAAAATTTTTTTCAGCGATTCTTTTTGAGCTGTATCAAGGCCGCTGATACGCATAGCATTAAATTTGACAGGCCAAGCGTATTTTCGAACCAAAAAACCGCAAGCGTGAAACAGCTTGTCGGTTTCTTCTTCACTTCTGAAGCCGTGATTATCAAGTTTTCGCCCCGCCATTTTTCCTGCCTTACTTACCGCCCGTCGCATTGACGGCAAAAGCCTTTTTAGGGCTTTGCGTGCATTAATATCCAAGGCTGGATCAGGAGTAATCCAGATGCCGCCATTCTTTTCCAGAATCGAATGAATGATGCCGGCAATTTTCTTTTTCTCATTGTCATCGAAATAGCTCAATAGTCCCTCGCAATAGACCGCTATCTTCCTTGAGGACGGAATTCGAGAAACAATTTTTTTCATGGCAGCCGGGTCAAGTGCGTTGGCACTTTTGAAAAAAATATTAGGAACAGTCGCTCTGATCTCCTTTATGATTTTTTCTTTCATTTTGATTATCTCGGACAAATCAGTCTCAATATATTTCATTTTTGGATATTTCCGCACCAGATCCGCTCCATGCAGGCTGAACCCGGCCGCAAGTTCCAGGACGACGCAATTCGGATTTTTCTTCGCGAATTTTTCAATCGCCTGCTCTCCTCCTTTGTATCTTCCTTCAAAAATGGGACTATTGTTTCGGATAGTTTCGCGACTGAACAGATGTTCGGGCGGACTGAATTTTTCCGCCGCTTCGGCGAATTTGTCCGCCAAGGGAAGCCCGTAATGTGTCCGGAAAATAATGTGGTTGAACGCCGTCGGACTGATTGTTTTGTGATTACGCTCCATATTTTTTAAATAATTTTATCTTCCCCGCCAAAATCCGCGAGAGATACGATCAGTTTAGAGCCGTCTTTAATTTTCTCACAAACCTATGCATATTCACATCGAAGTTTTCAATTGGCATTGAAAGTATCTCCTCGAAATCAAACCACTTATACCCGTTAAATTCTCTCACAAACTCATCGCTTTTGTCATTTATGGGTACACCAGAATCGTGTTCAAACACATACCACAAATCAACATCGACATGCCCGGCGGTCAGACCGACTGTTGTGATTTGCGAAACAAAAAAAGGTGCTCCTGATTTTTCAAGCAATGGTTTGGGCTCTATTCCTAGTTCTTCGCTAAGTTCCCGTTTCGCCGCATCAAGTGGCGTTTCACCCCTATTCACATGTCCCCCGCTCGGAAGCAGCAGCAAAGCTTTTTGATGATTCAAAAGCAGTATCTTTTTCTCTTTTGAGTCAACCAAAACAGAATAGCTGACCAGATGCTTTGGCGGAACATCGGGACTCTTTATTTTGAAAATTTCCGCGCCACTCAAAATCCACTCCAGGGCATCTTTGATATGCGCTGTCTCAGCTTGATCGAATGGATCCACTTTACTGATCAAATCTGATATTTTTTTTCTCATGTCGATTATGAATAGCCAAGTTTTTTCAATCGCTCTAGCCTTTTGGTCAGCCAGGCTTTGTGTTCTTGCAAGCGCTCCAGATTGGCTTGTGTTTGCTGCAGCTCAAACCGAGTCTGCTTAAAATCCTTATGTAGGGCAGAAACTTCATCTTTCCTTTCTTGATTCATCGTTTCCTGCGCCATATCCTGTTGCTCTCCTGTTATATGGAGTCTGGATTCACCGGGTATGTATCCGGCGCCTTTCTCTATTAACTCGTCCGTCATCTCTTTTCTGCTTTTTTCAAGTTCTTCTATCTCTTCTGGAGAATATTCTTTTGGTTTTTCCATGTTTTTATAATTAATGTTTATTTATCCCGCCTCCATATTTTCCGGCAAACACTCCTCAATTTTCCGGTTTCCCTTTTTGTATTCCGCCATATCCCGCAGCGCGAGATCGGGATTGAATTCAACTTTTATACCCATAGGATTTGTTTTCGAATTGTTATTTCTTGCCCACACTCTACTCCAAAACAGCGATTTTATCAAGAAAAAAACTCCCCCGGGACTTGACCCTGCAGGGAGTTTGGCAGTGATATGTTTTTGCGCTCACTGCTAGACGTTACTCTGAATCATAAATCGATACCATTTGGATGCGGTGTCGTTCCCGGAAAAATTTTTCGTCCAGTATTCCTCCGGGTGTGGGTATCGAGCCCTCATGGAACGAACTTCCATAATCCACCACTTTTGTCCTTGCTCGGGATCCGGCATTTTTTGGAGAGCGTCAGCCAAATCCCGCAAGCCTTGGAAGACGAGCGGGTCGAGTTCTCCCTCACCCCCTCCGGGAAGCTTCACTAATCCCAGGATCCCGGTGCCCCAATAGGTATCATCCGGAACCTTTATTTTCATTCCGCAGAGATTCAGCCAGAGCGGAATGAGCTCTCTGTTGGTTTGGGAAAGAGCCAAAGCCCAAAGAAGCGTTCCCAGAGGATCCCGGCTGGTTCCCTCGTACAGCGAAGTGAGCCATTCCCACGCCAGCTTATAATTCGCATGCAGATATAGCTGGGCTCCTTTGAGATCCAGTCCCGCGATTGCGCGAAACGCGCTCATGAGCACGCAGTCCCAGTGACTCAACTCATAATCCTCAGGCCGAATAAATAAATATTTCTCCAGGAAAGCCACCAGGGCGCGATCAAACTTATGCAGGTCCTCTGGCCTTTCTCGAAACAGCTTTTTGAGCTGGTCCTCGGGTTCGAGGATATTTATGGCTCCCAGATACACCTGGCCCAACAAAACTTGAAATATCGCGTCTGTGGGTGACTGGTCAAAATAGGCAAGCCATTTGTCAATCGGACTGAGTTGTTTTTCTTTCATTGCTGTCTCCCCCTTTTGGGAAAATAGAATTTTCAAAATGTAAAACAACACTGACAAATCAGTTAAGCATAAACAAAAATGTTTGTCAAGAAAAAAAGGTAATGCCCACATACATATGGCGGTTTTTCCAGAATAGAGATATTCTGGCGTATGTGTATCAATATGCCAACGACAATTAAAGAAGAACGGTTAAGGTGGATCCTGCCCATCTGCAACAAGGAAGTGAAATTGAAGGATGTGGCCAGG
>JAPLXD010000042.1:0-13331 GCA_026396255.1 Candidatus Moraniibacteriota bacterium
CCCGAGAGCATGTCCGATGTCTCTCAGGGAATAGTCTTTCTTCAGTAGGATGGCGATTTCATCTCGCTCGTTCTGCTTGAAGTGTGTGTATTTCATATACAAAGTATATGGGTGTTGCACTTCAAAGGTAAAATTACTAAAGGGGATTGTCAGAAGGCGATCCTTAAAAATTTCATAGAAGGAGCAAACGCGATGAAAGGAAATGGCAATAATCTTTATATGCTGCTTATCTTTTTGGTTTTGGTTGTTGGTAATTACAAAGATGGTGGTTCATCCCAAGTGATTGCCGGAGGCACGGACAGCTGGAACTTTTTCATATCCAAACTGGCATTCCCGCTCCTTATGGCAGTGCTCATAACTGGCCAAGTTCAGGAGCTGGTCACACACCACAAAGAATTCGTCGAGGTGTGGCTCACGGGAGGCAAAGGAATCATTGGTGGAGTTGTCGCGGGCGTGCTCGCGCCGCTGGGGATCACGATGCTTACAACGGTGAAATTTCTCTGAGAGGGAGGAATTGCCGATCGTGGAGTTTTGCTGACCTTCCTGATGTCGACGACTATGCTTAACATCTGCGTTACAACCATTCGTTGGCCGATGCTCGGCGGAAAGGTGATGGTTGCTTATCTGGTGATGGGACTCTTCACCACCGGGCTCACGGCCATTTTCTTTTGGCTCTTCGGGAAGTATATCTCAAAACTTTTTTGATTATTAAGCGTAACAACTTAACTCAGGGGCAAGGTTCTGTGAAACCTCGCTCCTGTTTTTATTTTCAACTGGATCCCGGGTTCCTCCATAGGTGGGCAGGCAAGCCCGGGATGACAAAAGAGAGGTTTGTGCTATTTGAGAAAATTAGATATTATAAAACCAGGAAACAAATAATAAAAATTGATATAGATTTGGAGGTGACAATATGACTGAAGAAACAAATAAGGCGGGTTCATCCGATGCGGAGAAAAACAAAGCGATGGGTATCGTGGGATATATCATTCCGATCCTGTTTTTCATCCCTCTCGTGACGGACGCAAAAAATAGCCCGTTCGCGAAATTCCACGCCAATCAGCAGCTGATGCTTCTTATCGCTGCCGTAGTTGTGAACGTCGTCGGCGGGATCATCCCCATCATTGGCTGGTTCATCATTCTGCCGCTCGGCTCGATCTTCCTGATCGTCGTTGCGATCATGGGCATCATCAATGCAGCAAAGGGAGAAATGAAGGAACTGCCGCTCATTGGCGGATTCAAACTGATCAGCTAAAGTTCTATTGCGCAATAGTATTTCAAAGACAGGCAAACTATTTTGGTTTGTCTGTCTTTTGTTGTATAATACATCCATGAAGCGAACGAAAATAATTTGCACCATCGGACCGGTATCGGAGAACGAAAAAATACTCTCCGAAATGGTCAAAAAGGGGATGAATGTCGCCCGGCTCAACTTTTCGCATGGAGATTTTTCCTCGCACAAGAAAATTATCCGGTCGGTCAGGAAAATAAGCGAGAAATTGCAAATTCCCGTCGGCATAATGGCCGATCTTCAAGGTCCCAGGATCAGGGTGAGCAATGTTGCGGAGATGGCGGTTTCAAAAGGTGAAATCATCGAAGTGAAAGAAGCGCTGATTCCAGAAAAAACAAGTCCTCTCAAAAAAATTATCAGCCAGCTGCGGATATCGGCTGTTGCGGATAAGCAAAAAACTCTCAAGCTGGACCTTGCCGGGGTCGTGAGGATGGTGAAGGCGGGCTCGAGCATACTGATTGAAGATGGACTCATCAAATTGAAAGTTCTGAAGCGGGCAAAGGACCATCTTGTGTGCCGGGTGCAAAACAGCGGGCGGGTCTTGCCGAGAAAAGGAGTGAATATTCCGGGAATTTCCGCGCGTCTGGGGGCGATCACCACGCGCGACAAGGAGGTTCTTGATTTTGCTGTGAAGCACGATGTCGATTTTGTGGCTATGTCATTCGTGCGAACGGCGGAAGAGATCGAATATCTCAAAAGGCTGATAAAAAGCAGGACAAAACGTAAAAATAACGCCGCCCAAGTGATCGCGAAGATCGAAAGAAAAGAAGCAATCAAAAATTTCGACAAAATTTTGGCGGCGACGGATGGGGTGATGGTCGCGCGGGGCGATCTTGGGATCGAAATGCCGCAAGCGGATCTGCCCATTTTACAGAAGGAAATTTGCGCCAAATGTTTGCGGGTTGGAAAGCCGGTGATCGTCGCCACCCAGATGCTCGATTCAATGATTCGCAATCCCAGACCGACCCGGGCCGAAGTGACGGATGTCTCGAATGCCGTGATTGACCATGCCGATGCCCTGATGCTTTCCGGGGAGTCGGCCAGCGGAAAATATCCGGTCGAAACGGTGCATACGATGACCCAGATTATCCGGCGGACGGAAAAATCTCCTTTTGACGATCTCGATCACGGATTTCTGGGAGACCAGAGGGAATCCGTCTCGGCCGCCATTGCGCAATCGGCGCACGAACTTTTGAAAGACAGCCGGGCAAAGGCGATTGTTGTGGCCAGCATTTCCGGGCTCACGGCCCGGATGATCACTCGTCATCGTCCGGAGCAGAAAATATATGTCATGACAAACAATAAAAAAACACACAACCAGCTTTCTCTTGTCTGGGGAGTGAATAGTTTTGTCCTGCCGGACTGCAAAGATTTGGATGAGCTTATTGATAAGTCTATGGAAACTATCAAGAAGAACAAGCTGTTGAAACGCAAAGACAAAGTCGTGATCGTCGCCGGCCGGCCGCACTTGAAAAAAGAGCATATGAGTTTGGTAAAGGTGGAGGAAATTTGATGGAAATCTGAAAAAAATATTTTCAGACAAGGGGAATTGGATAAAAAATCAACTAACGCAAAGATATTCAAGCTCACGAACATAATTTATTATATATAATACTGTTATGGATGAGAAAAAGTTAGCTATCTTCAAGGGCAAAAAAATCAGAAGACATTGGGATGATGAAAAAGAAAAATGGTTTTTTTCCGTGGTGGATATCGTTGGCGTTTTAAGCGGGAGCATAGATCCAAGAAATTATTGGAAAGTGCTGAAAATACGATTAAAAGAGGATGGAAGCGAGGTGGTTACAAAATGTAACCAACTGAAAATGGAAGCCTCGGACGGAAAATACTATCTCACTGACGTAGCTGACACTGAAACTATGTTTCGAATCATCCAATCGATTCCTTCACCGAATGCCGAACCATTCAAGCTATGGCTGGCTCGCGTTGGCTATGAACGGGTGGAAGAAACAGAGGATCCGGAAAAAGCCATTCAGCGAGCGATGGCGACGTATCTCAAAAAAGGTTATTCCAAAAATTGGGTGGATTTGAGACTGAAAAGCATCGAAATCAGAAAGGATTTGACCAATGAGTGGAACGAACGAGGCGTAAAGACAAACGATTCATTTGCTATTCTGACCGACGACATTACTTTTGCCTGGGCTGGAATGAGAACCAAAGATTACAAAAAACACAAAGATCTGAAAAAAGAAAATTTGCGGGATAATATGACAAACTTGGAATTGGTTTTGAATATGCTGGCGGAAACGGCTACAACGGAAATATCCAAAACTAGAAAACCAGAGACATTTCCCGAAAACAGAAAAGTAGCGATTGAAGGGGGATCAGTCGCCGGAAGAGCCAGAAAGGATATTGAAAAAAAATCCGGCAGGTCGGTTGTTTCCAAAAAGAATTTCAAAAAATTAAATACGGTAAAAAGACTTAAGTAGCGAAATTTACGGGTCTGTTATACACTAAAAAAGCCCAAAAACTTCATGGATAAAAACCATGCATTATGCGTCCCTTTCCCTTTCTTGAAAGAAGAATAAAAACCAAAAAATTCATCCCAATTCTCCTCGCTGTTTTCATTTTCAGCGCAGTTTTGTTTTTTGCCAAACCGGTTTCCGCCGCCGTCTTTGCGCCCAGCAGCTGCGGTGATTTGTCCTCCACCAATTTAGCCAATGAAATGTCCAACCAGGTTGATTCGCGAATTTTCGGGCTTGCATCGGCTACCGGCAAAATCGCTTCATTCACCACCCGCGCCACCTCAACCGGCGCCTGGCTGAAAAACGCATCTGTCTGGACAAATCGCGGCAGTTCCGCGCTTGACCTGACCGGACAATCACCCTGGAACTCAACCGGCGGCTATACCCGCTCCGGCACTCTGATCAGCCCGCGCCACATTGCTTTTGCCAATCATTATCCTATTGCCAACGGCGCCACCGTGGTTTTCATCGACGCTGACAATAATATTGTTTCCCGGACGCTCCAAAATCAGACCGCTATTGCCGGCACGGATATCAAAATCGGCGTGCTTGATTCCGACGTGCCCGCCAACATCGCTTATTACCCGATAATATCCATCGACCAGATGAACCAATATCTTCTTCGGCAAAATCAAGTGCCAATGATTCTGCTTGACCAGGACGACCACGCTATTATTCATGATTTATATTCTTTAAGCGCCA
Source organism: Candidatus Moraniibacteriota bacterium (assembly GCA_026396255.1). GTDB lineage: Bacteria > Patescibacteriota > Minisyncoccia > Moranbacterales > UBA11712 > JAPLXD01. Next base: position 4,474 of record JAPLXD010000042.1, read on the forward strand.
GCACAGTTTCTCATACGCAACCCTTAGACGCAACACGAAACATATTCAATGAAACAATCATTGGCGGCGATTCAGGCAATCCCGGCTTTTTTGCGATAAATGGCCAATTAGTTTTAGCCATAACTCATTATACTGCCAATAGCGGCTCTTTTTATGGCGGTTTCATTGCCCAAATTAACACAGCGATGGCTAATTTGGGCGGCGGTTATCAGGTTTCCACTTATGACTTGTCTTGTTTTAGCGATTACGCGGCTCCGGCTTTGACACCCAAAACTTTTTCTATTGAAGAACATTCAGCAACCGGCACTTTGGTCGGCACTATCACAGCCACCGGCAACCCAACCACCTTGACCAAAACCTATTCTATTTTATCCGGCAACACCAATAATACTTTTGCCATCAATTCCTCAACCGGAGATATCACCGTGGCCGATTCAACAACCCTGGATTATGATACAACTCCCACTTTTTCCTTAGTTGTTCAAGCCGCTGACAACTGGTCGCCGCCAGGAGTGGCCATGGCCACCGTGACAATTTCGCTGTGGAGCAGATTCAATAATTCTGGCCAGACATTCACGCTTTTAAAAAGCATTGGGTCATCAAATTACGGCGCGAGTCCTGTAAGTTCCCCGACGCTCTCAGCAGACGGGAATACCTTGTACGGCATGACAGAGGGTGGCGGCAGCGCAAGTTTAGGCATTATCTATTCTATCGGGCTGGATGGCTCCAACTTCACAATTTTGCACAGCTTTACCGGAGGCACCACCGATGGGGCAAATCCTTATGGCTCCCTGACGCTTTCCGCCGATGGGAATACATTGTATGGAATGACTTCTAATGGCGGAAGCGCAAACAAAGGAGTTATCTTCTCCATGGCCACTACTGGCGGAGCTATGACTTATCTGCACAGCTTTACCGGAGGCACGACCGATGGGGCAAATCCTAGAGGCTCCCTGATCCTTTCCGGAAGCACCTTGTATGGCATGACTAATATTGGCTCATCCGGCGGCAGCGCGTCAAACAAAGGCGTTATCTTCTCCATTGCCACTACCGGCGGTACTATGACTTATCTGCACAGCTTTACCGGCGGCACCACCGATGGGGCGATTCCTTATGGCTCCCTGACGCTTTCAGCCGGTGGGAATACATTGTACGGCATGACTTCTGCTGGCTCATCCGGCGGCAGCGCGTCAAATGTAGGCGTTATCTTTTCCATGGCCACTACCGGCGGGACTATGACTTATCTGCACAGCTTTACCGGCGGCACCACCGATGGGGCAAATCCTAGAGGCTCCCTGATCCTTTCCGGAAGCACCTTGTATGGCATGACTTCTAGTGGTGGCAGCAGCGCAGCAAAGGATGGCATTATACTCCTTCAAACATTAGATATTGATCCGCCCATTGCTTCCAATTTTAGCCCTATTGGCGATTCAACCATCACCACGCCAACCCCCACGGTTACCTTTTCTCTAAACGAAAACGGCGATTTCAGATCTTCTTTAACTGACCAGTCCTATGCTGATATGACTACTGATTGCGCGGGCGATGGCACTCAAAGCATCACTTGCCCGATTGCTAACCTGGGCGCTGACGGGCCCAAAACCATTTATTTCGCCGGCCAAGATGCCTTAGGCAATAAACAAACCGCCGGCAATAATTATTCCATTAACTATATTCTAGACACCACCGCGCCGATTGGCACTGGAGAAACCTCTCCGCTTTCCGGCTCGACTATTAGCGACCCGGCACCCACCATCACTTTTAGCCTAACTGAAAATGCGACTTGCCGCTCCAGCTTACTGGATGAAAGTTTTGATGATATGGCCAATGATGTTATTTGCTCCGGCAACGGCACGCAAACCGCCAGTTGCCATATGGGCAATTTGGGGGCTGACGGAGCGAAAACCATCTATTTTGCCTGCATTGATAATGTTGGCAACAAACATACGGCCGACAATAATTATTCCGTCAACTATACCTTAGATACCACCGCTCCCACCGGCGGAGCCTTTACCATCAACAGCGGCGCCACTTACACCAACTCCACTTCCGCCACCCTGAACATCACCTGCCCCTCTGATTCCTGGACTCCGGTCCAAATGGCTTTCGGAGATGCGGCGTCTCCCGTCAACTGGGCCGATTGCGCGGCAACGCAGGCATATACTTTGGCATCGGGAGACGGAGCAAAAACTGTCTATGTCCGCTTCAAAGACGGGGGAGATCATACCACTGCCGATCTCACCCGAACGATCACTTTGGATACGACTCCTCCTTCCGGCGGTTCTGTTTCTTACTCCGACGGAGAAATCAACCAAACCAGCATCAGCATAACCGTGAGCGATGGTACAGACTCAGGCTCGAATATCAACACCGCCAGCCGGATCCTCCAGAGAAAATCGGCCGCTCTTTCCAATGGAACTTGCGGTTCATATGATGATTTTGCAACTATCACCCACGGTGGAACATATCCCGACTTCACGGACCCGACTCTTTCTTCGGGCAATTGTTATGAGTATCAATATCTTGTTTCCGATAACGCTGCTAACCAGCAAACCTATGCTTCCGCCAGCACCGTCAAAGTCGACAATGTCGTTCCTTCCGCTCCCGGCATTCCGGCCACGGCCACTCCCACCAACTCTACCTCGCAAACCTGGTCCTGGTCCGCTGCCACCGATGCGGTTTCCGGCGTAGCCAGTTATGTTTGGAGAGTTACCACTGATCTCGGCGCGGCGGTTGCCAGCGACGTGACCAATGCCGCTTCAGCCATCACCAGCCTTCCTCAAGGAATCTACAATTTTTTCGTCAAAGCGCTGGATAACGCGACCAACCAAGGCAGTGAGTCTCAAGGGTCGGTTGCGGTGGATACGACTGCTCCCGCCATCTCCAACGCCGCGCCCCAAGGCGCCAACTATCCCGCCGGAACCGATTCCGCGACTCTCACTCTCACCACCAATGAAAATGCCACCTGCAAATATTCCACCGCCGACCAATCCTATCAAGATATGCCCGATACTTTCCAAACCACTAGCAATCAGTCTCATTCGACAAATATCTCCAATCTCCAAAACGGCCAAAGCTACATATATTACGCCAGATGCCAGGACCCAGCCGGCAACATCGGCAGCCAACAGTTCTCTTTCTCCGTTTCCTCTTCCGACTTCATCCCGACCCTGGCCATTGGAAATTCCCATAGCTATTCTCTTTCTCATGATATTACTCTGGCCGTAAAAAGCGCGAGTAATATCTTCAGGGGCAGGATCGAAAGTTTTTCCGGGGGCAGAGTGGAAATTTATCAGGACGGCAATTTATTTAAAAATGCCAAGATAGACAAAGATCATTCCTGGAGAATTAGGGTAAACGAAAAATCAAGAAACGCCATCCATACCTATCAATTCAAGTATTATGACCAAAACAACAATCTTATCGAAACCTCCCAGACATTCACGGTTGCGGTTGACCGCGAAAATCCCAAATTCACCTACTTCCCGAGACGCATCAACGCATCGCCAGGAGACACCATCACCTGGCAAGCAACTGACAACGATCAGATCGAATCGTACCAAATCACTTTTCATGGAAAGACCACGAACTCGAACGTCAACTTTTTTATCGTCCCCTCAAATATCCCCCCGGGCCTTTGGAAGCTGACTGTCAAAGCGTATGACAGAGCCGGCAATTCCCAAAAAAGGACAGTTAGGGTGAGAGTGCGGTGAGCCGGTCAAATCGGATATTGATGAGAAAAAACGGGTTGTCCCCGTTTTTTGTATCCACAAATATCAAAAAAAATGCTAGTATGATAATAGTAAAAAATTCACCCTGTTAAATAATTTTAATTTTTTTTATTCTAAACATGTATTATGCATATGTTTTAGAAAGCAGCAAAGATAAGAAAAAATATACAGGATATACAAAAAATTTAAAATTACGATTTGAGCTGCATGAAAAGGGAGAAGTTGTTTCTACTAAAAACAGAAGACCATTAAAATTGATATATTATGAAGCTTGTCTTAATCAGCAAGATGCTACACATCGTGAAAATTATTTAAAAACCTATCATGGAAAAATGTTCATTAAGAGAAGGCTCAAATCGTATTTAACAGGGTAAACACAAAAACATGAAACAAAAATACATCCTTTGGTTTCGAGAAACCGGGATCAAAGACATCGAGCTTGTCGGCGGGAAGAACGCGTCGCTTGGCGAGATGTTCCGGAATCTCAAAAAGAAGGGCATCCGGGTGCCGGACGGATTTTCGATCACGGCGGAAGCTTTTCGCTACTTCATCACCCAAAACAAGCTCGACGGGGAAATAAAAAACATTCTGAAAGGGCTTGATACGGGCAATATGCGCAACCTCGCCGAGCGGGGGTATCGGGTGCGCCAGGCCATTCTCTCGGCCGAGTTTCCGGTGGATCTTCGCAACCAGATCGTCGAAGCCTATTCGAAACTTTCGCGAGTCTACGACACGCGCAAAAGTTTCCGCATCAATTGGAACAAGTCTGATCACACAAATCATTTCGCGGGCGGGGTGGATGTCGCCGTGAGATCGAGCGCGACGGCCGAAGATCTCGTGGACGCGTCATTTGCCGGGCAGCAAGAATCATATCTCAATGTGACGGGGGAATATCAGCTTTTGGAGTCGATCAAAAAATGTTTTTCTTCGCTTTTCACCGATCGGGCGATATCGTACCGCGTGGACAAGGGTTTCGACCAGCTTTCCATCGCGCTTTCGGTCGGGGTGCAAAAAATGGTGCGTTCGGACGAAGCGGCCAGCGGCGTGATGTTCACGATTGACACGGAATCCGGTTTTGCCGATGCGATCATCATCAACGGGTCATACGGACTTGGAGAAAATATTGTGAAAGGCAAAGTGAATCCGGATGAGTTCATCGTCCACAAGCCGACTCTGAAGCAGGGATTCAAATCAATCGTCGGGAAAAAAATAGGCAGCAAGGAAAACAAGCTGGTCTATAGTGTTGGTGGCACTTCAACAACCCAAAACGCGATTGTTTCCCAGGAGGATCGAAGAAGATTTTGTCTCACGGACGACGAAGCCTTGGAACTCGCTCGTTGGGGGCTTCTCATTGAAGAGCACTACAAAAAACCGATGGACATTGAATGGGCCAAAGACGGGCGGGACGGAAAATTGTATATTGTCCAGGCGCGGCCGGAAACAGTCCAATCCCAAAAGAAAAAAAATGTCCTTGAAGAATATATCTTGAAAAGCAAAAGCAAGATTTTGTGTGTCGGGGCGGCGGTCGGCGGAAAAATCGGCGCCGGACGTGCCAATGTCATCAAAGATGTCGCTCAAATTGCTGATTTTCAAAAAGGGGAAGTGCTGGTCACGGAAATGACTGATCCGGATTGGGAGCCGATCATGAAAATCGCCTCGGCGATCGTCACGAACAGCGGCGGGCGGACTTCGCACGCGGCGATTGTCAGCCGCGAACTGGGGATACCCTGCATTGTCGGGACGGGGGACGCGACCGCGGCGATCAAGGACAAAAAACCGGTGACGGTAAGTTGCGCCGAAGGGGAAGAGGGAAAAGTATATGAAGGAATTTTGAAATTTGAGATCAAAACGACCAATCTCAAAAATCTGAAAAAAACCAAGACCAAGATCATGATGAACGTCGGCAATCCCGACCAGGCTTTCGATCTTTCTTTCATCCCGAACGACGGAGTGGGGCTGGCGCGGGAGGAATTCATCATCACCGAGTATATCAAGATCCATCCGATGGCGCTCGTCCATTTCGACCGGGTGAAAGACAAGGATGAAAAGAAAAAAATCAACGAAATTACCCAAGGCTACAAGAGCAAAGAAGATTTCTTTGTGGAGAAACTGGCCGAAGGGATCGGACGGATTTGCGCCGCTTTTTGGCCGAAAGACGTGATTGTCCGGATGAGTGATTTCAAAACGAATGAATATGCGACGTTGATTGGGGGAAAATATTTTGAACCGGCCGAAGAAAATCCGATGATCGGCTGGCGGGGAGCATCCAGATACTACGACGATGACTACAAGGAAGGATTTCGGCTGGAATGCCTCGCCTTTGAAAAAGTCCGGGAGGTGATGGGTCTCACTAATCTCAAAGCAATGATCCCGTTTTGCCGGACGATTGAAGAGGGAAAAAAAGTGCTCTCGGAAATGGAAAAATACGGACTCGAACGGGGCAAGAAGGGTCTTCAAGTCTATGTGATGTGCGAAATTCCCTCGAACGTCATTCTTGCCAAAGAATTCTCGAAAATTTTCGACGGATTTTCGATCGGATCCAATGATCTCACCCAGCTCACGCTTGGAGTCGACCGCGACAGCGTGAAGGTGGCGCATGTCTATGACGAACGCAACGAAGCGGTGAAGGAACTCATCCGCCAAGTGATCGAAAAAGCGCACAAGTCCCGCCGGAAGGTCGGGATCTGCGGCCAAGCCCCGTCGGACTTTCTTGATTTTGCAAAATTCCTCGTCGAAGAAAAAATCGATTCAATCTCCTTGAATCCGGACACGGTCATCAAGACAATGATGGAAATCGGGAAGATGGAAAAAAGATGAAATAGGCTTATGAAAATCGAAACCAGAATAGCTGTGTTCAAAGGCAAAAAAATAAGGAAAACTATTCACAACAATGAATGGTGGTTTGTTGTTGAGGATGTGGTTCTCGCACTTATAGACTCAAGCGATCCAAAACAGTACATCCAGCGAATGAAATTGCGTGATAAGGAGCTTGCTAAAGGGTGGGTACAAATTGTACATACCCTTGAGGTTCCCACTGAGGGAGGCATACAAAAAATGAACTGTGCCAATACGGAGGGCATTTTTCGCATAATCCAATCCATTCCGTCACCGAAGGCTGAGTCTGTATGATGTTAGGAATTATCAGAAAATGTCCGAGAAATTCAAAAACAAATATACAATCAAGTCTGCCAGACTGGAAGGACATGATTATTCCCAAGATGGGATGTATTTTGTCACTATTTGTACAAAAAATCGAGAAGAATGTTTTGGAAAAATAGCGGAAGGAAAAATGATATTGTCAGATGTTGGAAAAATAGCCAATGAATTTTGGCAGGAAATAGCAAAACATTTTCTATTTGTAAATTTAGATGAATATATTGTAATGCCGAATCATTTGCACGGAATTATAGAAATAAACAAAAATGGATCAAATATGTATGCTTGTAGAGACGAGGCATTGCCTCGTCTCTACACAGGCGAATTTTCAAAGATGTCTGAAATATCACCCAAATCTGGTTCCTTATCTGTCATAATTGGTTCATTCAAATCCATTGTTTCCAAAATGATCAATAACCAGCATCCAAATATCATATTCGCATGGCAATCCCGATTCTACGACCATATAATCCGCAATGAAGAATCTCTTGGGAAAATAAGAGAATATATAAAAACCAATCCGAAAATGTGGAAGCGGGATAGAAATAATTCAGAAAGCGCGTTTATGTGAAAAAACTGAAATACACCAAATAACCCAAATCAAGCCAAAAGGCTTGATTTTAGCTTTATAATGGGCTATTATGCATTTGTCTGGAAGAGTCGCATAGTGGCCTAGTGCGCTCGCTTGGAAAGCGGGTATACCGCAAGGTATCGAGGGTTCGACTCCCTCCTCTTCCGCCTTCGTCCCAAGAAAAAAGTATAAAAAACAAGACTCGTGCGGAGCCTTGTTTTTTGAACTTAAGATATTGTCTATTTCTTCGTGGGGGTTGCGGGGCTACTGGTTGTACTCTTGGTGGCAGGTTTGGTGGCAGTGGGCGTCGCCGCCGGGGCGCCGCTTTGGACGACGGGAGCCGTGTCGCCCTGCGCTGCTTGCGTGAAGACGTTCAGACTGGCGTCTTGGAGCTGGGAAAAATTGTCCTGTCCCGCGATCGGGATCAGTATATAACCGAAACTGGAATTCCCATCCGGAACCTTGAGGAGGCCTTTGTCGGAATTTTCAAAGACGCGCTGTATAACGTCGGCATCTTTCATACTGCTGTATTGGTTATAGAATCCTTTCATCTCGTCTGGGGTCATATCAGTTTTGACGTTGTCTCCAATGATATTTAGTATGTTGTTCATTTTTCCAAAATCGGCAAGTGTTCCCAGCGAAGTCATCTTGTCTCTTAAAGCTTTGAGGATCAATTGTTGGCGCTTCGAACGGTCGAAATCATTGGTCTGCTCTCGGGCTCGTGAGTAGCAAAGCGCTTTCTCTCCGTTGAGATGATTTATGCCGGCCGGGAGCGTGAAAGTTCCGCCGCATTCATTTCCTTCGACGAATTGTTTCGTTTCATAGAAAGCCTTTGGGAGTCTCACATCAACACCGCCCACTGCATCAATCAATTTTTGGAATCCCGTGAAGTTGATGACGATCGCGTGATCGATTTTGAGACCAGTGATCGTTTCCATCATTTTTTCCATTTCGGGAATACCCTTGCCTTGTCCACTGCCTTCCCAATGAGCATAAACCGAGTTTATCTTGCCACGTTCGTTTGTGTCCGGGATTTGGACAAAGAGGTCTCGGGGAACGGAGATCATGGCTACCTTGTTATTTTTGGTGTCGAGTGATGCAACTATGATGGAATCAGCGAGGAGGCCTCCGTGGGGATCATCGGCGCCGCGCATCCCCAGGAGCAGGACATTCACCCGTCCGTCTTGCGATTGCGGGGTGGTGCCTCCGCCCAAAAGACTACCCAGGGATAACCCATGAGAGCCGGAAATTTTATTGAGAATAAAGCCTGTTTTCCAGCCGAAATACCCAATGATTACCAAAATAATAACCAAGACGACTACGAAAGTTTTGAACTTCTTCGTTTTGTAGAATCTTTTTTTGGTTGATCCTTCTCTGGCTTTTTTGCGACTGCCAAACAT
>JAPLXD010000042.1:13404-21926 GCA_026396255.1 Candidatus Moraniibacteriota bacterium
AAACATAGTGTTTTCTTAATTTTTAGATCTAATATACTGACAAATTGTATTCTACAAAATATACGGTCAATGAGCAAGAAAAAATTCAGATTGTCAAGCGCAGTTTAGGAGTAAAAATAAATTCTAGTTTTGAAGCTCGTAGATCGTAACTCTGGAAAAATTTCGGTAGTTCTCAATTTTGCGCCCATAAATCAGGAAACTCGGATCAATAAACAAATTTTCCGAAAAATAGAATAGCGGGGCTCCCGGCGGAATATTGGGCAGTTCCTTTCCGGTTATCAGGCTCAAGGTCATCCCATCCTTTTGCGAGAGATATTTGATGGGATTGAAAAAGGTGTATCGGCTGGTATGTAAGAGGTAGGCCGCGCCTTGCCGGTGAGATTCCTGGGTTATAAAGCCGGCCATCGGTTCTATTTCGCCAAGAACAATGGTATCCGGTCCGCACACCAAAGAGCCGCTTCTTTTTTCCGCTGCAAGATCCCCGGCGACGGATTTCAAAGAAAAATAATTGGATGCGGTCAAAAACAGAAAAACCAAAGCGACCAGGAAAAGGCCAAACCGGAATCTTTTGATTGCATATTCTCCCAGAAGGCCCAAAAAAATATACGGTGCAAAGAAGCTCAAAAGAAAATAGCGCAGCGGAGAATCGCCGATCACCGGCATTATCACCAGGAAAGAAACAGAGCAATAAAGAATGGCCAGGCCCAAAAATTGTTTTTTCTTGCCTGATTCTTTCCGGAAACGATAAACCAGCAAGCTATAGCCGAAAATGGAAAAAATAATTTCCAAAAAAAGCAAAAGATTTTTGGTATAGATTCCGATCGTTCCCAAAAAATTGACGGCGCAACCATAATAGTCCCCAATACTGTTGAGGGAAAACAGCGACAGTTTCGGATCAGTCAGCGTGATCAGGGAATAATCGCAGCTGACTTTGTCCCCCATGGAAGACAATATGTGAAAATTGGCTTGAAGCTGGCAATCCGCGTCCATAGCCAGCTTCAGCGGCAGACTGTTCGTGCTTTTCAGGTCGGGTCGGGCGATTGAATGAAAAAAAACTTTTGAATTCTCGAAATTGTTTTTGGCTTCATAAATCAGCTGTCCTAGGTTCAATATTAGGGCGACAAGCACAACAACGCCCAGTTTCTCCAGTATTTGTCGGTTATTTTTTGCGAGATGGAAAAAAACAAAAAAGGCGATGACCGGAAACACGACAAGCAGCGTCACATGAAGCTGGACGCCCACTCCCAAGGCGATTCCAGCCAACACGACCCAAGTCCAGGAAACCTTTTCCCGCTTATCCAGAAATTCCAAAAGGGCAAGCAAAAACAGGATCACAAAAAAGGGAATCGGATTGGTATTATAGGCGAAACGGGAATACTGGATGATATAAAAAGAAACCGCGTAAAGGCCGGTCAGGGTCAGGGACAAATTGTCACTGAAGCACCGTTTCAGGAAGAGATAGAAAAGCGGAATGGAAAGGATTGCAAAAAGCAGGTCGGGATAGGCGGCTGTTTCCGGAAGCGCCCCAAAAATGCGCCCGGAAATGATTTGAAAATAATAGTACATCGGCCCGACATGAAAGCGGACGCCGCTATCCTGGGAATGGCTCATGTCCGGCCCCAAAAGCGGCCAATGTCCACCCTTGTCCACTACATTTTCCACGATCGAGGCGTCTCTGGCCTGGTCGGATTCAAAATTAAGCCAATCGTGAAAATGATATGTACGAAGAAATAGGCCAATGGAAAAAATTGCTATGGCGGCAATAAGGGTCAGTTTCTTTTTATTTTTTTGAAAAAAGTTTTCTTGCTTTCGGATCATGGAAGAAATACTTACAAGTCTTTCCTATTTTCGCAGATTATTCTTTTGCCCATCGTCAGAAAATATCCAGTCGGATATTCGTATAATACATAATATAAACAGAATATGAACAATTGATGAATAGTGGGGGATTCACGCGAACTTCATTTTTGTGCTATAGTTTCTAAACCATGAAAATACTTGTCGTTGAGGACAATAAAAAACTGGCTAAATCCCTGAAAAAGGGCTTGGAACAAGAAGGGTATGCCGCTGACTATCTCACTGACGGAGAGGCGGGACAGCGCCGATTGGAAATCGGCTTGAGGGATTATGATCTGGTTGTTCTTGACCTGATGCTTCCAAAACGGGACGGAATTGCGGTTTGCAAAAACTGGCGCGACCAAAATATCATGACACCGGTGATCATGTTGACCGCCAAAGACGCGGATGAGGACAAAATTTTCGGCCTGGACTCTGGTGCTGACGATTATCTCATAAAACCTTTTTCTTTTCCAGAACTCTTAGCAAGAATCCGGGCGCTTCTGCGCCGGCCCAAAACAACCTTGCCGTCCGAGCTCAAAATCAAAGATCTGGTTTTGAATATCTCCACCCGAAAAGTCTTTCGCGGCCAAAGGGAAGTCCATCTCACGTTGAAGGAGTTTGCGATCCTTGAATATCTGGTGAGGCAGCCCAATCAGGTCCTGAACCGGGAGCAAATCATCAGCCATGTGTGGGATTTTGCCTTCGATTCGTTCAGTAATCTGGTCGATGTGCATATCAAAAATCTGCGAAAAAAACTAGAGAAGAAAAATGATGAAAAAATTTTGGAAACAATTCGAGGCATTGGTTACCGGATCAAAAGCTGATCTATTTTCCTCGGCGCGTTTGCGGCTGACAGCCTATTATCTTCTGATAATGACCGGGGTGCTGCTCGTTTTCAGCGCGGTTCTGTATTTTTCTTTTGCGTATGTGCTGAAAGACAACATTGATACGCAATTTCCCGATGTTCCGGACCAAGGAGACCAAGCCATCGTCCAAACGATGAGCGATGCGAAAGACGGCGTGGTGGTGATCGACCTCACCGCTTTTGCTCTCACGATTGTTTTGGGCTATAGCCTGGCCGGGAGAACCTTGAGGCCGATTGAAGATGTCCTGGAGCGGCAGAAGGAATTCAGCGCCAACGCTTCCCATGAGCTTCGCACGCCGCTGGCCGTGATGAAATCTGAAAGTGAAATCGCGCTGAAAAATCCCAGCACATCATCATCCGAATTCAGAAAGGTCATTGAAAGCAATCTCGAAGAAATCGACCGGATGTCCCAGATGACGGAAAACCTTCTCAAGCTTTCCCGGGTTGAAGAAAAAAAAGAAAAAATCTATTTTTCCGAGATTGAGCTGGGGGAGCTTGTCAGGGAGGCAGCCAATCGAATAAGTTCGTGGACCTCCCGAAAAGGAGTTTCCGTTGAAGTCGAAAAAACCGATCCCGGAAAAATTTTGGGCAATCGGGACGACCTTGTCTCGGTGGCTTCCAATTTGATCCAAAACGGAGTTGACCACAACCGGCCAGGCGGGGTGGTGCGTGTCAGTGTTGAGAACAGCCGGCAGGAAATGCGGCTGGTGGTTGGGGACAACGGCTTGGGAATAAGCAAGGACGATTTGCCGCATATTTTTGAGAGATTTTATAAAGCGGACAAAAGCCACAGCCGAAATTTTTCAAACGCGGGAATCGGGCTTTCCATTGTGAAGAGGATCGTTGATAAGCACGGCGGGTCGATCAAAATCGAAAGTGTTTTGGGAAAGGGGACAAAAATTGTCGTTTCTTTTCCTTCGATCGGCGCCTAATCATTCCTGCAGTTTAAAATTAGGGAATTTCAAATACAGATATTCTTGTGGTATAATATTGGCTATGAAACGAAAAATAAATGTAAAAAACACAGAAATTGTTTTGTTCCGGAAAAATCAAGTTGATTACATTTCGCTGACGGATATTGCCAGATACAAGAATGCCGATGATCCCAGGTTTGTGATCCAAAACTGGATGAAAACGAGATATACAGTGGATTTTTTGGGATTTTGGGAGCAAATACACAACGAGAATTTTAACCGTGTCGAATTCGACACCTTTAAAAATGAGGCAGGAACAAATGCTTTTGTACTTACGCCACAAAAATGGATCGAAAAAACAAAGGCAATTGGGGTTATATCAAAATCTGGTCGTTATGGAGGCGGAACATACGCTCACAAGGACATCGCCTTTGAATTCGCGTCCTGGATCTCGGCGGAATTCAAGCTGTATCTTATCAAGGAATTTCAACGGCTCAAAGAAGAAGAGAATGAAAAAAAATCATTGGGCTGGGACTTAAGGAGAAACTTAGCCAAAATCAATTACAAAATTCACACGGACGCAATAAAAGAGAATTTGATTCCTTCAAAAATCAGCAAGAATCAGGAGAATATGATTTATGCCAACGAAGCTGATGTTCTCAATGTGGCACTGTTTGGGATGACAGCTAAAGATTGGAGAGACAAAAATCCCGGGAAAGAGGGGAATATCCGCGATTATTCTTTGGTTGAGCAATTGGTTTGTCTGTCTAATTTGGAAAGCATGAACGCGCTGTTTATCAAACAAGGGATGGCGCAGAAAAAAAGATTGCAAGCTTTGAATGAAATCGCCATTGATCAGATGAAAACTCTTTTGGGGCAAGGCAACAGCGGTGTGAAAAAGTTGAAGTAGCGTATTTGTGATAAAAAAAGGCAGAACCGCATTGGTTTCTGTTTTTTTTCACTCCCTAACATTAAATGTTAGGAAAGTATGTTGGGAAGTGTTGCAGTGTTGGGAAATTTTACCGCCTATATTCTTGAAGATAGTTTCTTATCCTGATCATTTTTATTCTTTCAGAGACAGTCAGCGCTCTTGTAAATATCATTTTCTCGTTCGGCCATATCAATTCTGAAAACATATGCTCGCCAATGATTGCAGTTTGTTCGTCATTCGCGCTGCCGATCAGATTGGAAAGTTTTCCATAACCGTCGAGGTAGTGTGTATACTCGTGTGCCAGCATACCGCGCAATTTGCTTTTCACGTGTTCGTCGCAGGTTTTGTGTTTTTGGAATATCCTGCCATAGACTACGATTTTATCATTTTGCGTATACGCGCCCAGGTAGTATTTCTTTTGAGGCACGCCGATACTGTATGGCTGTGTGCCGATCTTATCGACAGCTTTGAGTTTTCCGCGATCTATTTTCAATCTAGGTCTTTTTAAGTCCACATTCAGGGAATGATACAACGCCCTCACATCTCCAAGCGCAACTGATCGAATGTTGCAGAAAGCGTGGGCATCAGGATTTGCAAAAAAGAGGATTGAGAGAATTGCGAGGAAGATAAGTTTTTTTATTATAATTATTTTTGTGGAAACTGCTTAAAACAATTATCTTGGTCAATCTTTTTACTTTTTTCCGCACTATCAGCATTATATTGAGGCAATAGACAATCATTTTTCAACCCTTGCCCCTTGCATTCATTATTCCAATTTAATGAATAGCTAGTATCCGCAAGGTCTAAACAGTCTTGCAGTGCGACTTGCGCATCTTCTTGCTGTTTTTTTGTTTCCGCCTGTTCCGCTTCTTCTACTCTTTTATCCTCCTCTATTTTAACTAATTGTTGCCTTTCAATGGACTTTTGCTTATTTACTTGGCTAGCGTAATAAAAGACGCCCAAAGCAATGCTTCCTAACAAAATTGCGGTGGCTAAAACTAACGTATTTTTGTTTAGCATAGTTTTAAAGATTACTCATTAAAGTCTAATTAAATCCCAATTTTATGAATAGCTAATAGTTCCAATTCTTGGAGCCATCATCTGTTTCTCCGACTTTTACAAACTGGCCGTCTATTCTTTGAGCCATACCTTGAATATACATAGTGTCTATAAAGCTATCCCTATTTTTAGAAAGCTCTATTACATGTTCTTCTGCATAACCAGGCCAATTAGGTTGGGGACATTTAAACCATACCTCTATGTAATTTTTTTCCTCTACCTGCTTTTGAATTTCATAAGTACATTCAGAACTATCATTTGCTCTGATAACAGAAAGGGCTTGGTTATTTTTATAAAAAATATAATCTAGCGTTGCTTTGTCGTTCCTCCAGTGGCCGAGAATCAATTCTGGTAATTTTTTGGGTGCGTTAGTATTAATTTGATTCTTTCCAGCTTGCCGTCCTTGTGTCGCCCCCTCTTTCTTTGGCAAAAAAATGGTCAAATAATAAACGACAGATATCCCTATTAAAATAATAACTAATAACACTTCCAATTTAAACCAATTTTCTTTCATAAAATTTTTTATAGATCTTCTATCGATAACGATTAAGCATCCATATTCACAAAATTTTATTTATAGAAAAAATAGAATATAGAAACATAATCAAACCAATTAGAAATAATCCAAAATAAACAAAGTGAACGTCGATGTATTTTGAAAATATATTGTCATCTTCTTTTATGTATATTTCCTTTCCTTTTTCTTTGAAATTAAAATATTCTCCTATATCGTCCCATTTAATATTTTTTGCATCTGCCTTATCATAAATTTCTGTAGATTTTCCGATAAGTTTATCCATGTATCTCGTATCTCTTTCCCACTGTTTTTTCGCAAACCATCTATCAAAATATATGAAAAAAACACTAATAACAAATCCTAGAATGGATGTGAACCCCAATAATAATATTGGAAAGTTTAAATGATTATTTTCAACACTTTCCTTCCCAATTATTGGAAAAACTATGCCTATAATCGCAATAGATATCGATGATATCGTCATGACATAAGAATTTTGCCGCTCTTTAATGCTATTATCGAATTCCTCATAAGAAAAATGTCTTTTCACAGCAATATCTGAAAGCATATCGCGAGTACGATTAAATTCGTTTTTTATCAAATCAATATCTTTCTGTTCCATTTTTCTTTCTGTCATGCTTATTTAGAAACTAAAGCTTCAACTCTTCAAATTTTTTTGCGAGAAAAAAATCAATTTTTTCCGTGTCAAATTCAGTGCAGAAATTTATATGATTATCTAATACCCATCTTACAAGACCATATCCCGGATAACCTTTCGACTGGCTATAATGCGGACTTCCATTATCTT
Source organism: Candidatus Moraniibacteriota bacterium (assembly GCA_026396255.1). Taxonomy (GTDB): domain Bacteria; phylum Patescibacteriota; class Minisyncoccia; order Moranbacterales; family UBA11712; genus JAPLXD01. The sequence goes on from JAPLXD010000042.1 coordinate 20,338, forward strand.
GCCATTCATGAATATATTGATTTGTACCGTTTGTGTGTCCCAATGAATCAATCTTATCCAAGCAGTTTTGATATGCAAGTTCTGAAATATGAAATTTTTCTTCTTCTGCCTTTTTTAAGGCTTGAATTGCGGCTTCTTCCGCTTGCTTCGCCGCTTCTTCTTTTTTATTTGCGTCTTGAACCGAAGCTCCCTCTGTATTTACGATTTTAATCTGGCTTTGATTATTAGGAATTATTTCTGCCCTTCCTTGATAATTTTCTATCAAACCCGTAATTTGAATATTTTTACCCTCATAATTTTTCAAGTCTGAGAACTTATCCTTATTAGAATAAAAAATAGGAATCGAAAAAGAACAAGAACTATAATCGGGACAAAAATTTAAAAATGTGTTGCCTTTCCCTGATGTAAAGACATTATCAACTTTTCCTTCGACACATTTATTATCACCTATATAATCACCAGCATCCTTGAAAGAGATACATCCCGACGAAGAACTTGGAGTCGCAATTTTATGATTTTTCAAATAATAAAGAGACGCTCCCACGATGACTGTTGTTGTAATAATTGCTAAGAATATTTTATTTTTTTCAAAAAAGATGTTCATGCAGTTTTTCACTCGTTCCTAAAGTTAAACTTTAGGAAATACTAATTATTATTGCTAATTATACTCCAACCAAAAATGCTCCACACCGCCACTTTTTTATTTTTTTCTATTTCACTTTTTAAATCGCCATTTTCTTTTTGTAATTCATCAATATTTTTATTCAGCGGTTTTTGCGCTCCCTCTCTTATCTGACTGGAGAAATCTGTGATGGAATTTTTTGCATCATTCTCGCTGGCAAAAAGTTTTCCCGCCCCGCACCATTGGTTAGCAAAACTTTGTTTTTCAATTTGAAGTGGAATTAATTTCGCCTGAGAATCTTCTTTCGGGGGAATATATCTGCAAGTACAACTTGGACTGTATGTTCCATCATTACAAACCTGTCTGCCTGTCGAAGTATCGCAACGAGAAACTCCTTCGTGCCATGAGCAACAACCACTTCTTGCATTAGCACTATTGCTAATGCCAATAAGCAGCAAGGCAAAAAGAAACACCGAGCAACCCTTTGTAATACTTTTTTGCATACGATTTTTGATTAAAAAATTAATCGTATGCAAATATTAGCAAAAACGGCCGTACGCAATCCGTAGTACGGTCAAAAACGTTTAAAACAAAGGGAAATTTGATCCGTACTACTTATCTTTCGCGCAGCGGAACCCTATGTCATTATCCTTATTATCCGGCTGATAGCCGGCTCTGTTGGCCGCATGCTGCTCAGCAGGGTCTTCGTCATAAGCCCCGCCTTTTAGCACTTTATATCCTTTGTTAAAACCCTCATGGCTGAATTTATCGTTTCCCGGATAGGGATTAAAATCATCACTTGTCCATTCCCAGACATTACCGGCCATGTTTAACCGCGCTCTAAATCCCCGAGCGTAAGCTCGTGGGATGGATGCGCTCCCCAAATCCTTTTCGTCGTGCTAACCTTGGGGTATGAATAAATATTTGCACGATTCCCATTGCGTATACTGTTGCGATTATCATATAG
>JAPLXD010000008.1 GCA_026396255.1 Candidatus Moraniibacteriota bacterium
GGTATTTTGTCTCAACCATAGGCATTAACGAAACAATCATCAGAAAATACATTCAGGATCAAGGAGAAAAGGATTTGGGGCAAACAGCTTTGCTGTTTGAATAATCCGAAACCCCGAGCGTAAGCTCGTGGGAGATTCATAATTCCTTCGGTGTGGGAGAGGATGCTCAATTTCCATCATTTCTTGATCAGTGAAGCCGGCGGATTGTTCGTCGTGGGTAGCAGCATGGATCGGAATCGTCTTAAAGCCACTTTCTTCCAAAGCCTCCCTGACATGCCGGGTACTGTTGCCGATATTGCGGACCTGTCCCACGGCTAGAGCCGTCATCCCGGGCTTAAAGAACGGATTACCCTGGATACCAGTTATCAGCTCTTTATGTCCGCCAGCCTTACGTTGCTCGCGGACATAGACAAAAGGTACGAATTTGCCCATGTGAAGCGAAAGAATCTCACTGATCCTGAAGGCGAGTATCATGCCCCCAGGTGACGCTCCTGCCACGAAGTCGATATCGGGCAAATTGTCGATAGCAGCCGCGGAAAGATACTGGGCCAACTTCTCGATCTTCTTTTTGTTGACAACGATAACGGGTTCGTCTTTCACCTCGCCCCGAAAGCGCGTCCCTTTAACGTAACAGAACTGTATTTCCCGGTTTAGGAGCTGCCCAAGGTACTGACTGAGAAGCCAACCCGGAAGCACACCGCCGGTAACGTTTCCTGCAACGAAAGTTACTTCTGTGGCCTTGGGTGCCAACTTAATGGCAAGAAGTAGAACCAGTCTACGGAAAAAATCTTGACTGACCATGGCTTTTATCAGTATGTAACCTGGCCCGCTGAAGCCAGAGGCATAGAGAAAAGGTTCTTTACCTCCGTCAACATCTCGGATTTCCATGGCGTTGGCTTTAAGGATTGCTTCTACGGAAGGCAACGCTAGTGCGGTTAGATCAACTAAAGATTCCAGCATAATAAATTAACCTCCCTCTTAGGTTATGGGTTTTCAAAGAATTTTACGAAAAAGAGGCTGTTGCCTCCCATGTAACCTGATAAATTTTTAGCACATATGATATTTTTGTGCAAATTCGCTCAAAGCTCGGCTTTTCCCTTCCTCGAGCGCAGCTCTCGGAATTCCTCAAAGCCAAGCTTTATTCAAATTTTTACGCAAACGTAGACGAAAGCGGGTGGGAAGTTGAAAAAGACGAAGGAAACTGCCACAGAAGAGAAAAGATATTTGATCTGGCGGAGGCTGAAAAGCGAATATTGGACTTGAATATAATGGCCGCCATTTTGAAGATACTGGAAGGAATAAGAAAGGATATTTTTGACAGTCTGATAGGGCAGAGTTGTGAGGGGAATGCTTGAAATTATATGATCCGCTTTTTCAATTCCATGTTTTGAAAGATGTTTGCCCAAGTTTTCCGCGCTGTCGCAAATGATTTTTACCCGATGATCCTGGATATTTTGAGACAGCCTAGCGGCCAGTTTTTTGTCTATTTCAAAGCAAAAAAGAACACAATCCGGAGACATTTTTTCCAGAATTTTTTCGGTCATATTTCCCGTTCCTGATCCAAATTCAACCAGGCACCTGGCTGCGGAGAAGTTTATTGATTTGGTCATTTCGCGGGCCACAAACGAAGACGTTTGCGTGACGGCTCCTATTTGCCTGGGGTTCTCGAAAAAAGCCTTCAAAAAAACATTTTCCCCTCCCATTAAAGTTAATTTTTGGAGTAGCGATAAATCGGGGAAACTGGAGCGGGGCAAGTAGAACGGAGGTGAAGAAATGAATTCAGTTCAAACTTGGGGTGAGGCGATCACGTTGTCTTTGCTCAATCTCTGGGAGCGGTTCATCAATTTTTTGCCGGCGCTCGTGGGAGCGATCCTGGTTTTTGTTGCCGGTTGGATTGTGGCGGTCGCGCTTGGAAAAGCGGTGGAGCATATTGTGAAAGTCATCCGGATCGATGACGTGGTTGAAAAAGCGGGAACAAAGGGACGCCTGCGCAAAGCGGGTGTTGAGCTCAATATCGCCAAATTTTTTGGCGGTCTCGTCAAATGGTTTTTGATCCTGGTGTTTTTGATGGCAGCGACGGACATCCTGCATCTGGTGCAGGTGACGAGTTTTCTCAACAGCATCGTTCTCTATCTGCCGAACGTGATTGTGGCGGCGGTGATTTTGGCGATTGCTTTTCTTGTGGGAACTTTCGCTTACGCGGTCATCAAGGGCAGCACGAAGGTGGCCGGAATTGTTTCGGCGACGCTTCTGGCGACGATTGCCAAATGGGCGATTGTGATCTTCGGACTTCTGGCGGCTCTTGTTCAGCTCGGTGTGGCGTCATCGCTCATCAATACGATTTTCATCGGATTTGTGGCGATGCTCGCGCTGGCGGGAGGACTCGCTTTCGGCCTGGGCGGGAAAGATGAAGCGGCCATGATACTCAAAAAATTGCGGCGCGAAATCACCGAGAACCACAACGAATAGTTTTCATTCACTATGTTTTATATAGGGGACTTTTGAGGCGGTTCATTCTGTTGCAGGGTGGGCTGTCTTTTGTTTCCAGAGGGTTTACGAAAAACCGCAAATGATATAAGCTGAATAGCGTAGTAAAGTGATAAAATATGATATTTGGCAAACTATTCGGTTCGGCGGAAAAGCAAACCAACAAATATCTGCCGCTCGTGGACGAAATAAACGGGCTTGAGGCGGAGATGGAAAAGCTTTCCGATGAACAGCTCAAGGCGAAAACCGAAGAATTCAAAAAAAGGCTTGAGAATGGCGAAAAAGAGGATGATATGCTCCCCGAAGCTTTTGCTGTGGTTCGGGAAGCCGTGAAAAGAGTGGATGAAAAAAGACTTTTCGATGTCCAGCTTTTGGGCGGAATCACGCTGCATCAGGGAAAAATTGCCGAAATGAAAACAGGGGAAGGAAAAACGCATACGGCAACAACGGCGGTCTATCTCAATGCTCTCTCCGGGAAAGGCGTGCATATTGTGACGGTCAACGACTATCTTTCCAAGCGAGATATGAACTGGATGGGGCCGATCTACAATTTTCTCGGGCTTTCTTGCACGTGCATTCAGCATGACGCTTCCTTTCTCTATGAACCAAATGTCAAAGACAGCGACGAAGCTCGCCCCCTCACCAAAGGTTCTGATCAAAAAAGTAACAGTGACTCAAAACAAATTGGTGAAGGGGTAAACGTTGAGATGGAAAATTTGCGTCCGGTTTCGCGCCGCGAGGCCTACGCAGCCGACATCACATATGGCACCAACAATGAATTTGGATTCGACTATCTGCGCGACAACATGGTGCAAAGCCTCGATCAGATGGTTCAGCGCCAGGAAATGCACTATGCTATTGTCGACGAAGTGGACTCAATCCTCATTGATGAAGCCCGGACGCCGCTCATCATCAGCGCGCCGGACAGCGAATCGACGAAACTCTACAAACAATTCGCGCAGATCGTACCGCGTCTCAAAGGGGAAGAAGATTATACCGTTGATGAAAAGATGAAGGCGGTGTCGCTTACGGACAAAGGAATATCGGCGATTGAAAAAATGCTTGGCATTGAAAATATATACGATGTCTCCAAAATTTCCTATGTCCATCAGCTTGAGCAGGCGCTCAAGGCCAATATTCTTTTCAAGCGCGACCGGGATTATGTCGTGCAGGACGGCCAGGTCGTCATCGTGGACGATTTCACAGGACGGTTGATGCCGGGACGGAGATACTCGGAAGGACTTCATCAGGCAATCGAAGCCAAAGAAAACGTGGAAGTGCAGAAAGAATCACGGACGCTCGCAACGATCACTTTCCAGAACTATTTCCGGATGTATCAAAAACTGGCCGGAATGACCGGAACGGCGCTCACCAGCGCGGAGGAGTTCGCGAAAGTATACAAACTGGATGTCGTTCCGATCCCAACCAACCAGCCGATGATCCGCAAAGATTTGGCGGACACGGTCTATAAAAACGAAAAAGGAAAATTCAATGCGGTGGTCGAGGAAATCAAAACGCGGCACGAAAAAGGCCAGCCGGTGCTCGTCGGAACGATCGCCATCGAACGGTCTGAAGTCCTTCATGATATGCTCGAGCGGACCGGCGTCCCGCACGAAGTTTTGAATGCCAAAAATCACGAAAAAGAAGCTCAAATCATCGCGCGGGCCGGCGAAAAAGGGGCGGTGACGATTGCGACGAACATGGCCGGCCGCGGAACAGACATCAAACTGGGCGAGGGTGTTGTTGATCTCGGAGGCCTGCATATTCTCGGCACCGAGCGCCATGAAGCCCGACGGATTGACAACCAGTTGCGCGGACGGGCGGGACGGCAGGGCGACCCGGGATCTTCGCAATTTTTCGTGTCGCTTGAAGATGAACTGATGCGGCGGTTTGGGGGCGACAAAGTGAAAAATATTATGGATCGTTTCGGTTTGCCGGAAGACCAGCCGATCGAAAACAAAATCATCTCCCGTTCAATCGAGTCGGCTCAATCCAAAATCGAAGGTTTCAACTTCGATATCCGCAAACACGTCCTGGAATACGATGACGTGATGAACAAGCAGCGCGAAGTGATCTACAAGCGGCGGCGGGAAATTCTGGCGAAAGACTCGCTCAAAGACGACGTGATGAATATCATCGAGGAAGAGATCGAGCAAATTGTCAGTATGCACACGGCCGGACACCCGGAGGATTGGCAGATGGAAGACATTATCAACGATTTCAATGCGATTTGTCCGATGTGCGCGGATGCGAAGAAAATGGCGGAAATCCAGAAATCGAAGAACGAAATCAACGACGCGCAAAAAATTTCGAAACTCGTTGAATATCTCAAAGGGATCACCAAAGAAGTCTATGGCAAGAAAGAACAGGAAATCGGGCCCGAGGTAATGCGCCAGATCGAAAAAGCGATCTATTTGCGCTCCATCGACACTTTTTGGATGAATCATCTCGACGATATGGATTATTTGCGCGAAGGAATCGGCCTGCGCGGCTATGGCCAGCGTGATCCGCTCGTGGAATACAAAAAAGAAGGCTATATCTTGTTCCAGAATTTGCTGGCATCCATCCGCAACGCGGTCGTGAACACGATTTTCAAGATCGGCGCCGTGAAAGTTGAATCCGCGCCGCAAAAAAGCATCCTCGAAGAAGCCAAATACCAAGGCGCCGAAGAACAGCCCAGCCAGTTCGCCGCGGCCGCGGAAGCTGCTGAAGAAAATAAGCCAGCACCGACCCAGCAAACAATCAGAAATTCAAAAGAAGTCGGGAGAAATGATCCGTGTCCTTGCGGGAAAACCGATCCGGCAACCGGAAAAAGATTAAAATATAAGCGCTGCTGTGGGAAATAATTTATTCTATAATCTTATGTTCTGGAACAAAAAGAAAAAAAATGATGACGGTGAAGTGGCGGATACTCAGAAAATGGGAATGTTGCAACGCTTGGCGATGAGGAAACTTGAAAAAATGGATCCGAAAGAGCGCGAAATTTTGATGCAAAAAGCCCTTTCGCCCGAAAACATTGCCGAAAACAAAGACAAAATATTAGCGACGATGGAACAAATGAAGGCCTCTGGCCAAATGACCGACGAGCAAATCCGGCTGGCGAAAGAAAAATTGGGGCTTTAAAAATATCTTTGCAATCTAGCTGAAAAAATGCTAGTATTCTTTTGTGAAACCTGATAAAAGAAAAATCCAAAAGCTTTTCACTGAAGGTGGGGTGGAGGAGGTGATCGGGCGCGAGGAACTCGAAAAGAAATTGCTGTCCGGGAAAAAGATCACGGTGAAATTCGGCGCGGATCCGACGCGGCCGGATTTGCATTTGGGGCACGCCGTGCCGCTTCGGAAGATGCGCGAGTTTCAAGACCTGGGACACAAGGTCGTTTTTCTCATTGGGGACGCGACGACCAGGATCGGCGATCCGACCGGGCGTGACAAGACGCGGCCGGTGATGACCGATGCCCAGATCAAAAAAAACGCCGCGACATACATCAAACAAGCCTCAAAAATACTGAAAACTGACAAAAAATTGCTTGAAATCAGATATAATTCCGAATGGTTTTCAAAAATGAAATTTTATGAATTCCTGCGCCTTATGACCATGACGACGACCGCGCGGGTTTTGGAGCGGGATATGTTTCAAAAAAGGATGCAGGACGGCCGGGATGTCGGTCTGCACGAGTTGGTCTATCCGATTATGCAGGGATACGACAGCGTGGAACTCAAAGCGGATGTAGTGCTTCTTGGCAATGACCAAAAGTTCAATGAGCTTTTCGGCCGGCACTACCAGGAAAAATTTTCGCAGGAGCCGCAGGCGATGATCATCACGCGTTTGCTGGTCGGGACGGACGGCACGGAAAAAATGAGCAAATCACTCGACAATTATATCGGCCTCACGGAAAGCGCGGATCAGATGTATGGGAAAATCATGTCGATTCCGGACGGAGCAATGGAAGAATATTTCGAACTGGCGTCGAGCATCGACAAAAGAGGCGCGAAAAAAATAATCGGAGAGGTTCGTGCCGGAAAGACCAATCCGCGGGACGCGAAAATGCTTTTGGCCTTTGAGATCGCAAAAACCTACCACGGAGAAAAAGCGGCGCAAAAAGCGCAGGAAAATTTTGTGAGTGTTTTTCAAGAGAGAAAGACGCCGGAAAAAATTAGGCTAGTGAAGATTAAGACTAAAAAAATTAGGCTCACGGAATTTTTGGTCAAAGCCGGAATGGCCACGAGCCTTGGGGACGCGAGAAGAAAAATTGAACAAGGCGGAGTTTCTATAAACAGTGAGAAAGTTTTGGATTATAAGACGGAACTAAATAAGAAAAACGACAACGGAAAAATTATTAAAGCTGGAAAATTGCATTTTGCTAAAATTTCTTTTTGATAATTTTAAAATTTAGACATTTAGTCATTGTTTGAAAATTGAAAATTGAAAATTAGAAATTGAAAGTTTTAATTCTATGGCCAATCGACACCTTCTACGCTCCATCGCTATGCAATCGCTCTATGAGTGGGATTTTCGCGGCAAGGACGAGAAGAAAATCGACGAGATCATCCGGCATAACGTGAAGGAATTCGGCCCGGGAGTGGAGGACGAGGCCTTTGTTTTCTATCTCGCGCAAGGCGTGCTGAAAAACCGGGGGAAAATCGACCAATTGATCGAAAAATGCGCGCCGGAATGGCCGCTTGAGCAGGTGACGGTGACGGATCGCAATGTTTTGCGCCTTGGAATTTTCGAGCTGGTTTTTGGAAACTATGAGGAAGTGCCGCCAAAAGTGGCGATCAATGAGGCAATTGAATTGGCCAAAACATACGGCGGGGATTCGTCGGGCCGTTTTGTGAACGGGGTGTTGGGGACAATATATCGGGAAATGGGAGAGCCGATGAAAAATGATGAAAAGGAAGAAAAAAAGAGTAATGATAAAAAATAATTATTAATAAATTTTTTTAGTAATTTGTAATTAGTAATTCGTAATTTGGATATCTCAAAAATCCCAATTACCAGTTACAAATTACCAATTACAGTCATATTCATGGCTGGACAAAATATCGAAGAACTAGAGAAAAAAATAAAGATACAATTCAAAGACGGGGAGCTTTTGCAAACGGCGGTCACGCATCGGTCATATCTGAATGAAAACAGGAGCTATAAACTGGACCAAAATGAGCGGCTCGAATTTCTCGGAGACGCGGTTTTGGAATTGGTGGTGACGGACTATCTCTACGCAAATTTTCCCAATCCCGAAGGCGAACTGACGAACTGGCGGGCGTCGCTTGTGAACAAGGATATGCTGGCGCGGGTTTCGCGGTCAATCGGCGTGGAGGATTTCCTGCTGATGAGCCGGGGAGAAGCCAAAGACACGGGTCGGGCGCGGGAATATCTTCTGGCGAACGCCATGGAGGCGATCATCGGTGCAATCTATCTCGATCAGGGATATGAAAGCGCGAAAAATTTCATTCTGGAAAATATCGTCGTCAATCTCAAGGAAGTACTCGAGAGCAAATCCTATCTCGACCCCAAATCGCATTTCCAGGAAGTTGCCCAAGACAAGGAGGGCGTCACGCCCAACTATCGCGTCCTTTCGGAATCGGGACCCGACCACAACAAAAAATTCGTCGTTGGAGTGTATATTGGCGACGAAAAAATAGCCGAAGGGGAGGGCTGTTCCAAGCAGGAAGCGCAAAGAAACGCGGCCAAAGCGGGACTCGAAGCGAAAGACTGGTAATTTGAAATAAAAACAAAAAGTGTATCTCAAGCGCATTGAAATAACCGGATTCAAATCATTTGCAACCAAGACCATCTTGGATTTTTTGCCGTCCTGCGATGTAATGGAGATCGGATCTCCACGAGGAGATGCGATCTCCAAAAATAGCTGCGGGATCACGGCGATTGTCGGACCGAACGGGTCGGGAAAATCGAACGTGGCCGACGCGATCAAATGGGCGATGGGCGAACAATCGCTCAAAAATTTGCGGGGGAAGAAATCGGAGGACGTGATTTTCGCCGGTTCCGGAAAAAAGGCCCAGCTGGGGAGCGCAAAAGTATCGCTCTTTTTCGACAATTCGGACAAAAAAATCCCGATCGAGTTTGAGGAAGTGGTGATTGCCAGAAAAATATACCGGAGCGGCGAGGGAGAGTATCTGATCAATGGGAGCAAGGTCCGCTTGATTGACATTCATGATATTCTTGCCAAAGCCGGAGTGGGGCAGCGCAGCTATTGCATCATCAACCAGGGGATGGCGGACGCGGTGCTGAACGCAAGTCCGGTCGAACGCAGGGTCATCCTGGAAGAGGCGGCGGGCGTGAAGCCCTATCAGCTCAAAAAAGAAAGATCTCTGCGGAAACTCGACACGACCCGCGCGAATATGCTGCGGGCGGCCGACTTGGTCCGGGAAATCGAGCCGCATCTCCGCGTCCTCAAGCGGCAGGCGGACAAAGCCAGAAAGGGCGAGGAAGTGGTGCAAGAGCTGAAAGAAAAACAAAAAATTCTTTTTGGATCCCTTTGGCGGGACATCTCCTCGAAGAAAGAAAATGTTTCGGCGGAAAAAGAAGAAACCGGACGGGAAGAAATGAAAATGCAGAGAAAAATCGATGATTTGGAAATCAGGGTAAAACAAGAAACAAAAACGAACGTCAATTTTGAGAGTCAGAGAAATTTTTTGGAAAAAGAAAGAGAAGAAAAGTTTTCCGTTCTCAATGAAATCCGGAAAAATCTGGCGATGGTTGAAGCGAAGATTGAGATTGAAAAAGAAAAAGCGAAAAATTTCGCCCGCATAAGCGAAATTCCGGTTGATTTCCCCTATTTCAAAGAAGAATTCAAAAAATTGCGAGATGTTTATGAAAAACTGGAAAACAAGCTGGCTGAAATCGAAAAATTGGAGGAATTGGAGGCAATCAAGAGCGAACTCGGTATGCTGAAGAAAGAATTCAACCGAATATCGCGCGAGCTTGATGAAGGAAAAAAAGAGCAGGCTGAAGTGAAACAAAAAGAGAGCGTTATAAATTTGAAAATAATTGGCGATCTGGAAACGGAAAGAAAACTGTTCGTCGACAAGCAGGAGCTTCTTGGCCGGGAAATCGAAGAGAACCGGAAAAAAACAGATCAGCTCTTCCGGGATGATCGCTCGGCTCGCCGCCGGTATTTCGAACTCGAAGCGGAACTGCGCCGGATGCAGGAAGGCTTGTCCGGGATACGGGAAAAACTGAACGAAATCAAGATCAGGATGGCCAGGATCGAAGTCCGGGAAGAGGATCTCAGAGCCAGGATCAAGATGGAAATGAATATCGAGAATCCGGAGCAATTTTTGGAAGAAAAGCCGGCTGAAGAAGCAAGTGATCTCGAGAAACTCGAACGGGAAGTGGCCCGTCTCAAGGTTTTGGCGGAGCAAATCGGGGCGATTGATCCGCTCATTGTCGAAGAATATGATGAAACGCAAAAAAGATATGATTTTCTCACCGGCCAGTCGCTCGACCTCGAAAAAGCGATGGCATCTCTCGCGGAGATCATCAAGGAAATGGATGAAAAAATAAAAATCTCTTTCGAAGAGACTTTCAAAAGGGTGAACGCGGAATTTTCGAAATATTTCAAGATAATTTTCGGCGGAGGAAGCGCGGAAATGATGAAGGTGAAAATTGAACCAAGAAAATCCGCGAAAGATATTGATGAGGATATAATAGAAAAAGATAAGATAGAGGACGAAGAAGATAGCGAGGGAAGTCGCCTCATCGGCAACCCGCCGGAGAGGCGGGAGACAGGAATTGAAATCAAGGCCTGCCCCCAGGGGAAAAAGATATCGAACCTGGCAATTCTGTCGGGTGGAGAGCGGTCGCTCACTTCGCTGGCGCTTCTTTTCGCCATCATTTCCAACAGTCCGCCTCCCTTTGCGGTGCTGGATGAGGTGGAAGCGGCGCTCGACGAAGCCAATTCGAAGCGATTTGGCCGGATTATCCATGAACTTTCCAATCAGACCCAATTTGTGCTGATCACGCACAATCGCGAAACAATGCGCCAGGCCTCATACTTGTACGGCGTCACAATGGGTGCGGACGGGGTTTCAAAGGTTCTTTCGGTAAAATTGGATCAGGTGGGAGAAAAGGGAGAAATACGGTGAAAAGAGCAACCGGCTTGTTGACAAAAATAAAGAAAAATAATAGTATATCAAAGTGATTAAACATCAAGATTATATATTGAAATGCTCAAAATCAGATTGACCCGCAGGGGAAAAAAGAACAACGCGTTCTTCCGGATCGTAGTGGCCGAACATACCTCACCGATCAAGGGAGGATTTTTGGAAGTTCTTGGTTTTTTGAACCCACATACAAAGGAAAAGAGTTTCAAGGCCGACCGGATTGAATACTGGATCGGAAAAGGCGCTCAGTGCTCGGACACGGTGCACAATCTTCTGGTTTCCAATAGTGTTATCAGTGGTTCCAAAAGAGCGGTCAAATTGAAAAAAAAGCCGGCAGAAGAAGTGAAGGCCGAATCTGCCTCTTCGGCAGACAAGGAAGCAAAACCAGAAGACAAGGAAGTGAAAGCTGAAGAAGTGGCCGAAGCAAAACCATCCGCCTCCGCCGAGGCTACGGCGGACAAGGAAGAAAAAGAGGAGGAGAAAGAAGAAGTGAAAGAGTCTGAAGCCGCTAAATCCGAACCGGAAGAAGAAGTAAAAAAAGAGAGCGAAGAGAAAAAGTAAAATTATAAATTTAAGGCAGCCGTTGACGCGGTTGCTTTTATTTTGTAAGATATAAATAATTATTCCCCAAGGAGGATTTCTATGGCCAAGAGGTTCCAGAAGAAGACTCATCCCAAAAGGCGTAATTGTTTAGGCAAGAAAGGCATCAGAAAGAAAATAGGTTATCTTCTCAAGCTTCCCTGGCTATTATGCAGACAAATTTAGGGGCAAGACTCGAACCAAGGGCACCCCTCCCAGAGAGGGCTGAACCGCTGCAGAAGGCAGCCCCGGGGCCAATTTAAACTGGCGAGGAGAACCCAATAAGACGGAATACTCCAAGAAACCAGCGGAGTGAAACTGGCAGAGAGTTTCCTGATGAGGTTCTACCGTAACACCGGCAAACCCTCGATCTTTAGAAGCACCTCGGTACCCGGCTCTTCAGCAGAAATGTTGAAGAGCCAATTTTTATTTCACAACTTGACAAACCGATTAAATAAAATATAATAATAAGTAATGACCCCGAAAAAATTGCGGGGTGAATCGGAAAAATTGGGAGGCAGAAATTCATCCCTCACTATTTCTCGTAGCAATGGTTTGTATAACGGTTGCAGAAATAAATGCAAATTGTGATTAGAAACGGTGAGGGATAAAAGGTCGAATGCCCAGAAGTTACCAAATTTCCGAAATTATCAGCCTAATGCAGAAAAGATGGAAAGAGATCAGGAATTTGTGGATTTCGTCGTGAAGGCGCTTGTTGACACTCCGGACGTGGTGAAAACCAACCGGACAATCGACGAGCGGGGCGTTCTCATCACTTTGGATGTTGATCCGAAGGATATGGGAATGGTCATTGGCCGCGAAGGCGCGACTGCCAAAGCGATCCGAACTCTTCTTCGCGTCGTTGGCGCCAAGAACAACGCCCGCGTGAACCTCAAGATCAATGAACCGGAAGGATCCACCCGCGGTATGAACCGCGATCGCGATGATTCCAAGCGGAGCATCGACGAGGTTGTGAACGATATCAATGTCTAGATTATAAAGCCAAAAAGCTTTATTATACGCAAAAACCGTGCTAATATAAAGGCGCGGTTTTTGTATCTTAAAAAATAAGGTGTTAACTAATTGAGCGTTGTTTAAACTTTTAGATCTCGCTTGGATAAAAATATTCTATCAGTTTTTCCATCGGTGTTATGCCATTCAGTCCTTGATGAGGTTTAACGGTGTTGTAGAAATTTACAAATCGAATCAATTCTGTTTTGCGGTGAACCCGGCTTTTGAAGATTGTCTTTCGATGCCACATGTCCATGATTGTTCTGATGACCCGCTCCGCTTTGCCGTTAGTTCTTGGAGTTCTCACTCTTGTGAATCTTTGCTCAATTCTGTTTTCTTGGCAAAGTTTTGCGAAAGCGTGAACTTTAGGATTCCCTCGGTATTCCAGACCGTTGTCTGAATAAATTTGCTCAACGGTGTAAGGGCATTCAGTGAGAACCTGCCCCAGAAATTTCTCTGACGCGTACTGGGTTTTGTCCTGAAGGATCGCGGCGTACAGTTCCCTTGAAAAATCATCGATTCCAATGAAAAGGTACTCATGGGTTTCTCTGGGGCTTTCGCCTTTGAGAAGCGGCAATCTCTTGGTGTCTACATGCAGCATTTCGCCCGGATATTTCTTGTTGTAGCGCTTGGCTTTGTTTTTCAGTTTTTCCTCAATCCGTTTCTCAATCTTGGAAAGCCGCTTAAGTCCGTATTCGAGGCATTGAAACCGCTTGTTGATGCTTCTGTGAACACTGTAATCATTCTGCTTGGCTCTTCGGAGGATTTTGTAGATTGTTGGATAGGTCACCTGGTATTTTCTCACCAAATCGCATTTTCGGATATGCCGTTCGTAGAAATCATCAGATAGCTGTTTTCTCTGAACCGGAGTGAGTCTCGTTTTCTTGTGAATAATCATAGCATTGTTTTTTAGAAATTTTAATCAATTTCTTTAAACAACGCTAGTTAAATTAACAAATAAGGAGGAAAAATAAAATGGACAAAGATTTTTACAAATGGCACAAAAAAAAGAAATTAATACATAATAGCGAAGAGATCCCCTATTTCTATGAAAGGGAAATCTGGTGGTGTTCGATTGGATCGAACATAGGATATGAGCAAGACGGAAAACATGAAAATTTCGAGCGGCCAATTTTGATATTGAAAAAATTCAATAAATACATTTTGTGGGCTCTGCCGTTGACAAGCAAACAAAAAACCGGAAAATATTATTTCCATTTTAGCTTCGAGAGAGAGGAAAGTGTTGCTATTTTGTCCCAATTGAGATTGATTAGCAGCAAGCGATTGCTTCGGAAAATTGGTATGATACGAGAAAAAGATTTCGAGGATATAAGAAAGAGGATAAAAAATTTTGTATAAAAAAACGAACCCCCTTGCGGGGGTTCTCGGAGGCCGAAGCCCATTTGTATTCTTATACTAGCACAGATGGGAAATAATTTCAAGGGGCTGTGGATAACTTT
This sequence comes from Candidatus Moraniibacteriota bacterium, assembly GCA_026396255.1. Taxonomy (GTDB): domain Bacteria; phylum Patescibacteriota; class Minisyncoccia; order Moranbacterales; family UBA11712; genus JAPLXD01. Next base: position 13,662 of record JAPLXD010000008.1, read on the forward strand.
TGAAAATGTGGCTTATATAAGGTAAAAATTATGAGTGACAAGGATTACATAAAAAATTTACCAAAGAAGAGGATGGCCTCTGGAGTTATTTTGCTAAATGAGGCCGGAGAAATTTTGATAGTAAAGCCATCTTATAAAAATTATTGGTCAGTCCCGGGCGGTGTGATTGATGAAAACGAATCACCTAGGAATGCTGCATTGCGCGAGGTCAAAGAAGAAATCGGACTTGACCCAAAGAAGATGAAACTTGTCTGCGTGGATTATATGTCGCCGCAGGACAGCGGATATTCAACTCACGATGAAAATATCCAGTTCATTTTTTATGGCGGTGTACTCACGGGAAATGATATAAAAAGTATAAAATTAGCCGAGGAGGAAATAAGCGAATATAAATTTGTTTCCAAAGAAGATGCGATAGAAATGGTTAGCGATAGATTATCCAATCGATTGAGATCCTGCTTTGATGCTCTTGAGAAAAGAGATACTATCTATTTGGAGGGAGGAAAAGAAAAGAAATAATTTATGACTTTCCACATCATCACAATTTTTCCGAAGATTTTTGATTCTTATTTCAGCGAGAGTATTGTTAAACGCGCGCGAGAAAAGAAGCTGGTGGATATCAAAATCCACAATTTGCGGGATTATACGTCTGATAAACATAAAACAGTCGATGATACGCCGTACGGGGGCGGGGCGGGGGTGGTATTAAAAGTTGAACCGATATTTGAATGTCTTAAGGCAATCAATTTTCAATTTTCAATTTTCAATTTTCAAACAATTTCAAAATCAAAAATTAATAAATCTAAAAAAACTAGGATTATTCTGTTTTCCGCCAAAGGCAAGCGATACACGCAAGCGGAGGCGAAGAGGCTTGCGAAATATGATAACTTAATTTTTATTTGCGGGAGATACGAAGGAGTGGACGAGAGAGCAGCCAAACATCTGGCGGATGAGGAAATTTCGATTGGCGATTATGTTCTCACCGGCGGAGAGATTCCGGCAATGGCCGTTGTTGATTCGATCGCGCGGCTTCTGCCCGGCGTGCTGGGAAATGCCGAATCGCCAAAAGAAGAATCTTTTTCCAAGAAAAATTATCTCGAATATCCGCAGTACACAAAACCGAAGGAGTTTCAGGGATGGAAGGTGCCAAAAACATTACTCTCGGGTAATCACGAGCTAATTAACGATTGGAGAAATAAACAAAGTAAAGGCTCAATTAAACTCAAAACTCAAAAATCAAAACGCAAAGCCACAACGTAAAACTCAAAATATTAAAATAGTTTTTAGCTTTGAGCTGTGGTTTTGAGCTTTGCGCTTTACACTTCGCGCTTACTCTTATGAAAAGAAACAAAAAACCGGATCAAATTCTCATCACCACTGTTTTTGCCTTGCTGGTCTTCGGTTTGATGATGCTTTCATCGGCTGGAATCGCGATTTCCCAACGGTTCGGCGATTCGTACTATTTTTTCAAGCATCAGCTTTTTTTCGGCGTTTTGCCGGGGCTGCTCTTGATGTATATCGCCCAGAAAATTGACTATCATTTCTGGAAAAAATTCGCATTCCCTTTTTTTGTTTTGAATCTTTTTTTTCTGGTCCTGGTTTTCATTCCCGGCCTGGGACTCAATTTCCAAGGAGCAAGCCGGTGGATCAAGCTCGGGCCATTTTCCTTCCAACCTTCGGAAATGCTCAAGCTCACGATGATTTTGTATCTGGCGGCCTGGCTTGAAGCGAAAAAGGAAAAAGGCGCGGATCTTTTTGAGGGTTTTCTTCCTTTTCTGGCGATCATTGGAACCGTCGGCTTTCTTATCATCAAACAGCCGGATATGGGGACGCTCGGGTCGATCGTTTTGATCTCAATGGCGGTATATTTCATGTCCGGCGCCCGTTGGCAGCATTTGGGGGCGATGTTAGGGCTGGGCGGACTGGCTTTTTTGGCATTGGTGAAATTCGAGTCATATCGGATGAGCCGGCTTCTTGTTTTTATGCATCCCGAACTTGATCCGCGGGGAATCGGCTATCAGATCAATCAGGCTCTTTTGGCGATCGGGTCGGGGGGAATTTTCGGTTTGGGATTGGGGCATAGCCGTCAGAAATTCAACTATCTTCCCGAACCGGTGGGCGATTCCATATTCGCGATCATCGCCGAGGAAATCGGTTTGATTGGAGCAGCGGCGATGATCATTCTTTTTGTGATTTTTGCGATGCGGGGGCTCAAGATCGCCAAATGCGCGCCGGATACGTTTGGAAAATTGGTCGCAGTGGGTGTCACTGCGTGGGTGGTTTTCCAGGCTCTGATGAACATTGCGGCTATTTCCGGCCTAGTTCCGCTCACGGGAGTCACCTTGCCCTTCATCAGCTACGGAGGAACGTCCCTGGTCTTCTTGATGATCGGGGTGGGAATTTTGTTGAATATTTCTAAAAATTGCGATAGGATATAATTATGAGAATAGTATTGACAGGCGGCGGAACGGGAGGCCATATTTTTCCCATCATAGCCGTAGTGAAAAAAATAAGAGAACTAGCTCCGGAGGGATCGGACTTGGAATTTTTGTTTTTGGGGCCGGACGGTGATTTGGAAAGAGAGGCGATGGAAAAAGAAATGATCCCGGCCAAGAAAATTTTGAGCGGAAAACTGCGCCGATATTTTTCTGCGAGCTATATTCCCGATCTCTTCAAAATTCCCATTGGCATCCTTCAGTCGCTTTGGCAGCTGCTTGTTTTCATGCCGGACGTTGTTTTTTCCAAAGGCGGATACGCGGGCGTGCCGGTGGTGATTGCGGCGTGGCTGTATCGCATCCCGATTGTGATCCATGAATCGGACATCATGCCGGGTCTTGCCAATCAATTCGCGGGAAAGCTGGCGAAGCGCGTGTTGGTTTCTTTTCCCGGAGCGGCCAATTTTTTCAGTCCCGAAAAAGTTGAAATTGCCGGAAATCCTATTCGCGAAGAACTCGCAAAAGGAAACAGGGAAGAAGCGAAGAAAACTTTCGGACTTCCCGAGGGCAGAAAAACAATCCTTGTCATGGGCGGGAGTCAGGGAGCGAAGATCATCAATGAATCAATTCTCCATATTTTGCCGAAACTTCTCAAGAACTATGAAATAATTCATCAGACAGGAAAAGGCGAATACGAAAATATACTTCAAGAAGTTGGTAAATTAGGCGTTAAAGTTGGACACGGAGGTTATCACCCCTATCCTTTTTTGTCGGAAAATCTTCCGCATGCGCTTAAAGTGGCTGATCTAGTCATAAATCGTCCAGGTGCAAATTCGATCGGAGAAATTGCGGCGAACGGAAAACCAGCCATTATTGTTCCTCCCAAACATTCGGCCAACGATCACCAAAATCTGAATGCTTATGCGCTTCAAGAGGCGGGTGCAGCGGTTGTTCTCGAACAGGAAAATCTGGGCGAAAATATTTTTCTTGAGAAAATTGAAGAAGTGATGAATAGCGGCGAGCTGCAATTTGAACTCAGTGAAAGGATCAAAAAATTCTACAATCCCGATGCGGCGGAAAAAATCGCTTTGGAGATCATTAAGCTCGCAAATTGATGAGCAGGAAAAAGATCGGCTTGGCTCTTGGCGGAGGGATACTGAGAGGGATGGCCCATATCGGAGCACTGGAAGCGCTCGCGGAAAATAATATCGTACCCGACATTTTGACGGGTTGCTCCAGCGGAGCGCTTGTGGCGGCAGCTTATGGCTGTGGGACGCTTGGTGAACTCAAAAAAATTTCTCTCAGCGTTGACAGAAAATCACGCCGGCAGATGCTTGATTTCTGTCTCACCGGAGAAGGCTTGATCCGGGGGAAAAAAATGCGTTCTTTTTTTGATTTCATTACGGGCGGAAAAAATTTTGAGGATATTGAAGGCATCAAGTTGGCTTTTGTCGGAACGGATGCGCTTACGGGGAAAGAAGTTGTCATTGACGAAGGGAATATTGCTGAAGCGCTCGAGATAACCACCGCTCTTCCGGGACTGGCGCCGCTCAAAAGGCACAAGGGGCGGCTTGTTTTTGACGGCGGAACGGCCATGCTGGTGCCGGCCAAAGTTGCCTATGATCTCGGGGCCGAATATGTCATTGCCATTGATGTTGGGGCAAACAGAAGCTTGATGACGCGCCTTGTCGGCGATGTGCGGCGTTTGATGCGCAAGACTCGCGTGGGAAAAATGGCTGCGCCGATGTTTCGGATGCAAAAAATGATCATCAACTCGGATGAGCACAATTTTTTGGGAAAAGCGCGCGAATTGATGCAAAGATTGCAGCTGCTCGATGATTATGTGAATCATGAATACAATTTCCTGGAAACATATCTCATCGGCCTCAAAGTCATCACCTCAGATTATAAAAGAGGGGTATTCCATGAAAATCAAGCCGATATTGCTATCCGGCCCGAAGTTTTTCACATCAATAGGTCGGATGTGACGAAAATCGAGGAGATAATCCAGGCGGGAAGGAAAGGGGTGGAAAAAAAGCTGGAAAAAATAAAGAAAATATTTTAGGATTGTTTCTATGATCGATTTTTCGAAAATCAAGAAAATATATTTCATCGGCATCAAAGGCAGCGGGATGGTGGCGCTGGTCGAGTATTTTGACCGCAAAGGATTCAAAGTGACGGGATCCGACACGCACGAAAAATTTTTCACGGATGAAATTCTCAAGAAAAAACTGTTCGTGAAATTTCACGAAGGATTTGACGCGAAGCACATCAAGAATGACATCGATCTGGTTATTTATTCCACGGCCTACAACGAAAAAAATAACGAAGAATTTAAGGCGGCGAAATACAAAATGATCCCGATGGTTTCTTATCCGGAAATGGTCGCCAATTTATTCAATGAAAAATACGGAATCGCGGTTTGCGGGACGCACGGAAAAACGACCACAACGGCGATGCTCGCGGAAATTTTCCGTTTCGCCGGTCTTGACCCGACGGCGGTTGTCGGTTCGCAGGTCCGGCAGTGGCGCGGCAGCGCGCTCGTCGGCCGAAGCGAATTTATGATCATCGAAGCGGACGAATATCAAAACAAAATTGGCCTATACAAGCCGCAAGCGGCGATCCTCACCAGCGCTGACTGGGATCATCCCGATTTTTTCCCGACTGCGGAAGTTTACAAAAATACTTTTGCAAAGTTTGTCGAGAAGATTCCCCGCCACGGTTTTTTGGTTGTCTGCGGCGACCGGAGTGAAACTTTGGAAATCGCCAAAAGCGCGAAATGCAAAGTGATTTCCTACGGGTTCAACAATGGTGCTGATTTGAAAATCAATAACCATGAGATGCGCGAGGGCAAGCAATTTTTTTCCGTGTCAATGAAAGAAAAAAAATTGGGTGATTTTGAAATTATGCTGCCCGGCCGCCACAATATACTGAACGCCACGGCGGCAATCGCGATGGCGCACCAGTTCAATGCGCGCCGGGAAAAAGTTCAAGAGGCGCTGGCCAATTTCGAGGGCACTTCACGGCGGTTTGAATATATCGGTCAACGGAACGGCGCTATTCTCATCGATGACTACGGCCATCATCCCGAAGAAATCAAAGCGACGCTTCAAGCGGCGCGGGAATTTTTCCCCAAACGCCGGATCTGGTGCGTTTTCCATCCGCATACTTTCACCCGGACAAAAGCCTTGCTTTCGGAATTCGCCCAAAGTTTTGAAGACGCAGACAAAGTGATTGTTCTTGACATCTATGGCAGCGCGCGTGAAGTCCAGGGAGGGGTGCATTCGAAAGATCTGGTGGAACTCGCGAAAAAATATCACCACGGTGTTGAGTATATTTCCACTATTCCCGAAGCCATCGAATATCTTTCAAATATAATCAGCAAAGAAGACCTCGTCATCGCTATGGGCGCGGGCAATGTTTGGGAGGTCGTGGAGGGCTTGAAAGAATAAAATTTAAAATATCTCATGACAATCGAAAATTTACAAGCAGAAAGAAAAAATGATAGTGTCCTTGATAAAGCTCAGTTCGCAGTGTATGGAGAAATATACAAAAGAGATTTTGATTTTTATCTGATGGCGCTTGATCTTAAGAAAGAAGATCTAATAGAAAATAAAATTCTGGACATCGGAGCGGGAGCGGCTCTTTTCGCGAAGGAAGCGAAAAAAAGAAATATTGATGTAACTGCGCTTGATCCTATGTATGGGCTTGAAGATGGGATTGAAATTCTTAAAAACGCGGGTAAAAAAGAACACAAAGAACCGGTGTCAAATATTGATGAACAAAGAAAAAGAAAGGATTGGATTCCAAAAGCGCTGTGCGCAATCGGAAAGGAAATGCCCTTCAAGGATGCTAGCTTTGACAAGGAAATTTGCATGCTATCATCATTTTTTTATGCCGAAGATGACCGAGAACTTGAAGATAATCTGAATGAATCTCTCCGCGTATTAAAGCCAGACGGAAAATTGCTAATTTATCCCCTTTTGCCCCTCTCGGTCAACAAAAATATGTCTGTTATGAATCAATGGGACATAAACGGATCTACTGATGCGCTCACTCAAGAATTTTTCCGAATCCTCCAAGACATGAAAAGAAACGGAGCTATAAATTATTCCATCAAATATCCGAAAAGTCCTCCAGATGAAAAAGAATTTTCGGAAGCCGGCTATATTGAAATAGATAAGAGACCAAGTCTTGCTTAGGTTTAAACAGAGTATGAATATCCAGGAAAATATTCCACTCGCTCCATACACCACTTTCAAGATCGGGGGACCGGCGAGGTTTTTTTGCGAGGCGAAAAGTGAGGAGAAAATTTTGGAAGCCTTGAAATTTGCGCGGGAGAAAAACCTGTCTGTTTTTGTCTTGGGCGGAGGGAGCAATGTTTTGGTGAGCGACAAAGGATTTGATGGACTGGTCATTAAAATAAAATTGTCCGCGTGGAGATTGTATCTCCACGATGGAGATTCAATCTCCATTCTCACATGCGATGCCGGCTGCGTATTGAGCAAAATTGTGAGCGAATCGGTGAAAGCGGGACTCACCGGCCTTGAATGGGCGGCGGGGATTCCGGGAACAATTGGCGGAGCGGTGCGGGGGAATGCGGGAGCGAGGGCACTGGGAGGAGAGATGGCGGATGCCGTTGAAAGTGTGAAAGTTTTGGATGTGGATGATTTGCAGATCAAGACTTATGATTTGCGAATGTGTGAATATGAATATAGAAACAGTGTTTTCAAGCAAAATTCGAATTTAATTATTCTATCCGCAAAATTGAAACTGAAAAAAGGCGACAAAGCCGCAAGCGAGAAAAAGATCCAGGAAATTTTAACCAAGCGCAAAGAAAAACAGCCGATGGAATTTCCAAGCCCGGGGAGCTTTTTTAAGAATCCACTGGTGAAAGACAAAAAGTTGATCCAGCAATTTGAAACGGACACGGGTCAAAAAATCCGAGACGACAAAATTCCGGCGCCGTGGCTGATTGAAGAAGCCGGGCTCAAGGGGCAAAAAAATGGCGGAGCGATGGTAAGCGAAAAGCATGCCAATTTCATCGTGAACACGGGAAAAGCGACGGCCGAAGACGTGATCACGCTCGCCGCCATCATCAAAACCAAAGTCCGCAACAAATTCGGAATCCAATTGCAAGAAGAAGTGCAAATGGTGGGGTTTTGAAAAATATTTTTTGTAATATCATGAATAAAATAAAAATCAGGCAAGTCAGACACCACCCGCAATGCGGGTGGCTTGATGAATGGGGTCCCGCCAAGCGGGATTGTCCCGTTTCACCGTCTCGTGTTAATTGTTAATTCTTCTTTTTGTTGTTAGTTTCTTCTGTTTTCTTCTTCCTCTTGTTCC
>JAPLXD010000018.1 GCA_026396255.1 Candidatus Moraniibacteriota bacterium
GAAAGTCATCCTTGACCACAGCCGGAATCTCAAAGAGCTGGACAAAGATATCCAGGATCTCTATGGGATATCAAACAAGATCCACGATCTCGCGAACCGGTCGGTCCACAAAGTCGGGGTGATCCGGTTCAATCCGTTCAAAGATTTGGGAGGCGACCAAAGTTTTTCGATTGCGCTTCTTGACGGACAAAACAACGGCGTGATCATTTCCGGACTCCATACGCGCGAGGGGAACCGGGTCTATGCCAAACCGGTGGAAAAAGGAAAGGCCGTGAAACATCCGCTCACAGAGGAAGAGCAAGAGGCGATCAAAAAAGCGCAAGCGTCTGCGGAAGCAAATTTGCAAAAAGCCTAATCATAATTTAGAAAAACTTATTTTAATATGGATGAAGTGAAATCCGCCCAAGGCGGATCCGCCTCTGGCGGAAAAGTGAAAATGCCGTCCCGGGTGACTGTGAAGAAATTCGCGGAAATTTTGGGTTTGGGAATTTCCGATGTCATCAAGGAACTAATGAAAAACAAGATCCTGGCGACGATCAACGACGAAATCGATTTTGAAACAGCGGCGATCATCGCATCTGACTTAGGATTCGAAGCGGAAGAGGATATTGAAGCCGGCGGGCAGGCGGCGATGACGCTGGAAAAGCTCGATGAAATTTTGAAAAAAGAAAAAGATGCCAGTTCTACGGAAGTCGGTCTTCGCCATCGCGCACCGGTTGTGACGATTCTCGGGCACGTTGACCACGGGAAAACGACTCTTCTGGACACGATCCGGAAAACATCCGTGGTGGAAAAAGAGGCGGGCGGGATCACGCAGCATATCAGTGCCTATCAGGTGAAAAAAAAGGGAGAGCTCATCACCTTCGTGGATACTCCCGGCCACGAAGCCTTTTCAGCGATGCGCGAACGCGGCGTGAGTCTTGCTGACATTGCCATCCTGGTTGTGGCGGCGGATGACGGTGTGCGGCCGCAGACGGAAGAAGTAATCAACTATCTCAAAGAAAAAAAGATTCCGATGGTAGTGGCGATCAACAAAGTCGACAAGCCCAACGCGAATATCCAGAGGGTGAAACAAGAGCTGGCTGATCGCGGGATTGTGATTGAGGATTGGGGCGGAGATGTTGTGGCGGCGGAAGTTTCCGCCAAACAAAATATCGGTATTGATGAACTTTTGGATATGATCTTGCTGGTGGCGGAAGTGGAAAATCTCAAGGCAGACTACAAAAGGTTGCCGCTTGGAGTGGTGATTGAATCGCATCTTGATCCGAAAAAGGGAAATATGTCGACGGTGCTGGTGCGGACCGGAACGCTCAAAGAAGGCCAGGATATTTTGGCTGGCTCCATCGCTGGAAGAGTGCGAAGACTTGAAGACTTTAAGGGCAAGCAGGTGAAAGAAGCGGGACCATCGACGCCGGTGACGGTGATCGGCCTGCATGAACTTCCGAATACGAACGATGTTTTGCAAGGCGCGGTTGATTTGAAATCCGCGAAGATCTCGCAAAAAGAAATGCAATCGGGCGGCTTTGGCGGAATGAAAAAATTCGACGCGCAAACTTTGAGCAAAAGTATCGAAGACCAAAATGTCAAAAAAATAAACATCATCTTGAAAACGGACGTACAAGGGTCGCTTGAGGCGGTTGACCAGATTTTGGGGGCGATCAAGTCGGACGAAGTGGGCATCAACTATATCCGCCAAGCAGTGGGTGATATCACCGAATCTGACGTGAAACTTGCGCAAACCGCGGGAGCCGTGATTTTTGGATTCAATATCCAGCCGACCACGGTGGCAAAAAGGCTCGCGGAAATGAACAAAGTTGAAATCAAAAGTTATAAAGTTATCTATGAATTGGTTGATGACATCAAAAAGCGGCTTGAAGCGATGCTGGGCGAAGATGTTGTGAGAACGGATCTTGGAAAACTCAAAGTTCTGGCGGTCTTCATGACCGGAAAAAAAGACATGATCGTCGGAGGGGAGGTCATCTCCGGGAAAATGAAAAATGGAGAGCTTCTTGAAGCGGTGCGCGCAGATATTGTTTTGGGCCGCGGAAAACTTATCAATCTCCAGCAAAACAAAGTCGATGTCGACGAAGTGACCCAGGGAAAAGAATGCGGGATCACCTTTGACGGGGAAACAAAAATCAAAGAAGGGGACATCCTTCTTTGCTTCCATGAGGAAATAGTGAAAAAAACTTTGTAATCTTTATGCCAACACGCGTCAATCGGGTCAATGAATTTATCAGGACAACAGTTGCTGAAATCATCGCCCGGGAAGTCGAATTGCCTCTCGGAAATTTTGTGACGGTCGTGAAAGTTGACACAACCCGGGATCTGCGCTATGCTCGAGTGTTTGTGAGCGTATTCCCGGAAAAGAAGTTTGGCAAGACATTGGAATTTTTGCGGAAAAGACTGTATCTGATCCAGGGAGCTCTGAACAAAAAACTCCATATGAAGCCGCTGCCGAGGATCGAGTTTGTCCCGGACAAAACCGAAGCGGAAGCGGACAAGATCGAAAAGCTGCTCAAAGAACTATGAACAACAAATTCGCCGAAGAGTTCAACCAAATAAAAAAAGAATTTGAAAAGTCCCGAAAAATTCTCCTGGTTGCCCATTCGCGGCCGGACGAAGACACTATAGGGTCTGTTTTTGTTTTGAAAGAATATCTGGAAAAAACCCTTGGAAAGAAGGCGGACGCTGTTTGTCTTGACGTTTTCCCGGAATATATCAAGGTCGTTTTTGAAGGGGAAGAATTTACTGATTTGGGGAAAATAAAAATTGGCGACTATGATTTGCTGGTTGGCTGCGACGCGGTGGAGAGAGGATTTGAAAAAATTGTGAATGAGAAAAGAAAAAATCAGAAAATTATTCTTCTTGATCATCATCCCCGTTTTGAGATGAAGAAAACAAGGCCAGATATTGTAGTGTCTGACGAAAATTTTTCATCGGTTTGCGAAATTTTGTATGACTTTTTGGACTTTCACAGGATTGTGATCAACAAAAAAAAAGCCTCCTATCTTCTCGCGGGCATTTTGTACGATACGGGGGCGTTTCAGCACGCGAGTACTTCCGTGCGGGTCATGGAAATTTCGGCGGATCTCATGCGCAAAGGAGCGCCGATGAACAAAATAATCGAAGCGACTTTCAAAAACAAAAGATTGGAAACATTGAAACTGTGGGGACGGGCCATGCAGAGGGCGGAGATCAATGAAAAGACGGGAGCCATTTTGTCTTTCATCACCAGGGAGGATATACAAGAGCTTGGCATAAAAGAAGATGAAATTGGCCGGATCGCCGAACTTTTGAACACCGTTGTTGGAACAAAGTTTTCCTTGGTTCTTATCGAAAAAGGAGGGAATAAGATCAAAGGAAGTCTGCGGAGTGAGTGGTATAAAAACGTAGACGTTTCCGAAATTGCCCAGCAGCTGCGAGGCGGCGGACATCGCCTCGCGAGCGGATTTGAGATTGTGGGGAAAATTGTGAAGGGAGAAGGGGGAATAACGGTAGAGTAATTTTCAATTGCTCATATGCAATATAAAAACTTAGAGGAAAAAATAAAAAAATGCTGCGCTTGTTTGCTCCGCGNAAATTTTGTTCGTTGGTGAGGCGCCGGGCGCCGAAGAAGACAAGCGTGGGTTGCCGTTTGTGGGCGCAGCCGGAAAATTTTTGAACCAGATGCTTGAGACGATCAATCTCAAGCGCGAAGATGTCTTCATCGCCAACGTCCTGAAGTGCCGTCCGCCGGCCAACCGTGACCCTTTGCCGGAAGAAGTGGCGGCTTGCTGGCCGTGGCTCCTTGAGCAAATCAAAACGATCAAACCGAAACTGATCGTACTGCTTGGCCGGCATGCGATGGAAAGATTTTTACCCAACCAAAAAATTTCCCAAATCCATGGCACGGCGGTGCGCCGGGACATTCCGGAAATCGGCAAGCAAGTTTTCTATGTTCTCTATCATCCGGCAGCCGCTCTCTATCAGGGGAGTTTGCGCGAGGTTTTGATCGCCGACTTCAAAAAAATTCCGAAAGTTTTGAAGGCGATTGAAAAAGAAGAGAGGAAAAATATGGGAGATCGGGATGATCAGGAAAATAGGTTCGAAAAAGATAAAAAAGAACAGGCAGTTTTGTTTTAGATGCCCGCTGTATTATCAAAATATTAAAAAACCGATCCCGCTTGGCGGAACCGGTTTTTTGACAAGTATTTTCTGTTGTTCAACGAAGCATTGAAATTTCTTTGTCTTTAGTGGCTTTCTTCGCGCTCGGAAAAACTTTTTTATAATAAACTCCTACATCCCAAATCCATTTGGCCGCGCCGCGGTCGCTGCGCGCGCAACTTGTCGAGCCGCATTTCCACATAACCATTTCTTTGGGCGTGTCTATTTTTTCAGCGACCAGACCGGCAATTCTTCCCCCAACCACATTCACGGCGTGCTGGGGTGAATCGAAACAACTGTATCCGGAGGCGGTTGGATTTTCCGGTCCGCGATATCCCCAATAATTGAAACATTCCTTCCCGTTCTTTTTTGGCGAATGGCGGCCCCAGTCGCTTTCCTTTTTAGCGATGGCCACAAGGAAAGAAGCGACTCGTTTGTTTTTCCGCGAGATATACGGAGACATTTTTTTGATCGGATATCCGTCGACCAAATTGTTGATCTTTTTCTGAAAAACATTTTTTTCATTCGAGATACCGGCGGATGGAAAATTGGTCTGTATATTTCTGGCGCCCTGCCAAGAAAGAAATGAAAACAAAAGCGCGCCGGAGATGATGAGGCCAAACAAAAAGCACTCCGGAGCGGATGTTCCCCGCATAGCCGTATTTTTCGGTATATTCGTTGTTTTCTTCGCTTTTTTTTTTTTACTTTTCTTTTTTGTTTTTGTCATATACTAAGGTATTCGTGGTATTTTCACGCAAAAAACGGGCTGGCACCCGTTTCTTTATTTCTGTGTATATTC
>JAPLXD010000043.1 GCA_026396255.1 Candidatus Moraniibacteriota bacterium
AACAAGAGGAAGAAGAAAACAGAAGAAACTAACAACAAAAAGAAGAATTAACAATTAACACGAGACGGTGAAACGGGACAATCCCGCTTGGCGGGACCCCATTCATCAAGCCACCCGCATTGCGGGTGGTGTCTGACTTTTTTCAATTTCCTCTCCCTTTAGGAAAGGGAGAGAGCCGTATTTGTAAAATAAAGACATATGAAAATTATTCTCATGATGGCGATGACGGCGGACGGAAAGATCGCGAAGACGAGCGATCATTTTCCGGATTGGACTTCGAAAGAAGACAAAAAATATTTTTTTGAAACAACGAAAAAGCATGGCGCGGTGCTGATGGGCGAGAAAACGTTTTTGACCCTCGCACCAAAACCAAAAAACAATGCAAGTGGTACAGCAAGTAGCGAAAGAGATAATGCTGGGAGTTTTGGTGAGGGGCCAGCTTTCCCGAAGCCTTTGCCGGACAGGTTGAATGTTGTTTTCACGCTTGAAAAAAATCCGCCGGAACAAGAAAATGTGAAATGGGTTTCAGGCGAGCCGGAGAAAGTTCTGGAAGAATTGGAAAAGATGGGATATAAGTCCGCGATTCTCGGCGGCGGCGCGTATCTCAACACGCAATTTTTGAAAAAGAAACTGATCGATGAAATCTGGCTCACCATCGAGCCGAAAATCTTCGGCGACGGCCTTGGGATCTTCGGTGGCGACTTCGACCAGGACTTGAAGCTGATCAGCTTTGAAAAAATAAACGAAAATTCAGTCGTGGCTAAATACAAAGTTGTATATTGAAAAATATTTGACATTTTATCTTATTTTTCTAATATTCACAGTACAAAGTAGTACATTTTAAGGGAGGATCATGAAATGGACGAAAAAAATATTTGGGAATATTTTCCATTTCCGCGGGGTTGTCTTCTGGAGCCCAAAGAAAAAGATGATGTGAAAAGAGTCGCAGCTAGTGGAGAATATCATCCATTTCGTATTTGCCGGTCTGGAAGATTAGGCCAATGTTCTCCCGAAATCGAACAAAAATGTTTTGATAGAGGAGTTGACATAATATTGGCGGCAAAAAGAAAATAGCCGATCTCAATGGAGGAAGAGATCGGTTTTCAATTTATGGATAACTCCAGGCTTGACGGATTTTTCCGAATTGTGTAAACTAGCCGTTGGTTATGAAAATGATCTTAGCGAACAATTTTACTCTGCTTTTTCTTCTCGTAGTGCTCTTTTTTGGAGCCATGTCTTTTTCGCTAAGCAGAGTGTTCGATCGAATCAACAACTAGAAGCAATACAAAAAACATCAAACTCTCCCCTCGGCGAAAAAGGCCGAGATTTTTTGTCTTTCCTTTTTCCTTCTTTCGTGCTAATTTTGAGGGTGTAATAATTAAGAAAAAAATATGGGAGAGTTAAAATACAGGGCAGAGATATCATCGAATGGAATAAGCGAAGGCGTCAAAATTATAAAAAGTCAGGCGGAAAGGATTGAAAGCATGCTAAGGGAACTTAAATCAATGGCGGAATATGCAGAAAAAATCGAAGATGAAAATGCGAAGTTAAAAAAAGAGCTGGAAGATCAAAGAAAGGAATACGAGAAAAAATTAGCGGATGCGGCGAAGCAACAAAAATAGGTAAAGGCCCTCGCGAAATAATTTACTATAACGGGCTGTAGTATATCGGCAGTACACAAGGCTGGGGGTCTTGTGGGCCGGGTTCGATTCCCGGCAGCCCGAATCGAACTGGGAAAGGGGTCGGGAAAACGGGAGTTTTCCCGTGGCGGAAGTATTGAAACCGCTGGGTTTCAAAGAGCGAAGCGATGTGAGCTTCCCGGCAGCCCGATAGGAAAATTTAGTCGGGCGGAGAAAATTTATGAATGTCATTGAAGTCAAAAAACTCACGAAGAAGTTCGATGAAATAACCGCCGTGGACGGGATATCTTTTGAGGTGCGAAAAGGGGAAATTTTCGGATTTTTGGGGCCGAACGGGGCGGGAAAGTCGACGACGATCAGTATTTTGGCGACTCTTCTTGAGCCGACTTCGGGTGGCGCAAATATAAACGGTTTTAGCGTGATTGCGGATCGCAACCAGATTCGAAAATCCATTGGGCTTGTTTTCCAGGATCCGTCGCTGGATGATCGCTTGACTGCCGAGGAGAATCTGCGTTTCCACGCGCGTCTCTATGGCGTTCCGATGAGTGAATACAAAAAAAGAGCGGATGAGGTGCTGGACCTTGTTGAGCTCAAGGATCGTCGGGATGATATCGTCAAAACTTTTTCAGGCGGGATGAAACGCCGGCTCGAGATCGCGCGCGGGCTCATCCACTATCCGGCGGTTTTATTTTTGGACGAACCGACGCTCGGCCTTGATCCGCAGACGCGCGCGCATTTGTGGGAATATATTTTGCGGCTCAAGCGGGAAAAGGAAATGACGATTTTTATGACGACGCACTATATGAACGAGGCGGAATATTGCGACCGGATTGCGATCATCGATCGGGGAAAAATTGTGGCACTCGACACTCCGGAAGCCCTCAAGAAAAAAATCGGCGGTGATATCATCCGCATGCAAAGCGGTGAGAAAGAAAAGCTTGCGAAAGAAATAAAGGAAAAATACGACTTAGATGCGAAAGACAGCGAGGGCGATATGATTCAAGTTGAAGTGGAAAACGCCGATACTTTCATGCCGCGCCTCTTCAATGAATTGGAATCGAAAATAGAATCGATTGAAATGCGTCGGCCGACCCTGGATGATGTTTTTCTCTCGCTCACCGACCGGATGATTCGTGAAGAACAGGCTTCTAGGAAAGACGCGTTTCGGGCGCAAATGAGAATTCGAGGGCGGAAATAAACTTTAACTTAAAAAAATACTTTGTCGCACCATTCGCGAGTTCCAGCGAACTCACTCATTGCAGAATTTGCTCGCGATTTCACTTCGTGAAAACCATGCTCACTCGCAAATAATGCTGTGCCAAAATATTTTTTAAGTTAGTATATTTGTTATGAACTTATCAGCCATATATACAATTTGGGAACGAGAACTTATCAGATACTGGCGGGATAAGATCCGAATTGTGACGACTTTGATCCAACCGCTGATGTTTCTGGCGATTTTTGGCACGGGATTGCGGTCGGCTCTGGCTTCGAGCAGCCTCGGTATTGATTTTTTGAAGTTCATGTATCCCGGCATCATCGCCATGAGTGTGATGGGGGTGGCGTTTTTTTCAACGATTTCTACCGTCTGGGATCGCGAATTCGGATTTCTCAAAGAAATTTTGGTGGCGCCCGTTTCGCGAACCTCGATCGTTTTGGGAAAAATACTTGGTGCGACGACAATTGCCGCGACGCAAGCGCTGCTCCTTCTCATTCTCGCGCCGATCATTGGAGTTTCGATTAATTTGACGGTTGTTCCGGAACTTTTCCTTTTCATGCTTTTGCTCGCTTTCACGATTTCCGGAATGGGACTTTTGATTGCTTCGCTTCTCAAGTCTCTTGAAAGCTTCGGACTCCTGATGCAGCTTTTGGTTTTTCCGATGTTTTTCCTTTCGGGTGCCTTTTTTCCGCTCACAAACGTGCCGGGTTGGATGAAGCTTCTTTCCGCGATCAATCCGCTGTCGTATGGCGTGGATGCGCTCCGTGAAATGATTTTGAGAAACCAAATCTCGCAAGTTGAAATTGCCAAAATTATTCTTCGCAGTCCGGGGGCAAATGCGATGTATCTTGTTTTCTTTTCATTTATTTTGGTCTCTGCGGCAGTTGTGGCGTTCAATAGGCGGAACTAGGCTTGTTGAAATATTTCAAATTCTTGCTTCGTAATAGTCTTCAAGAGATTCAATGAGGTAAAAAACATAGGATATCGCAATATCCTATTATACAAAGGAAGATTTTCAAGATGTGCTATGCCGAAGAACTTGAAAAAAGTAGCGAGGTTGTGATAAACGTGACCTATGATCCGAAAAATCCGGAATACGAGGGAGCGGCGAAGAAGCTGCTGCAAAGGCCTGACCTGAAGGTCATTGAAAGCAAGTCAGGCAAAATAAGGTTCAGTGTGACTCCGGCGGTCGAGGACAAAGTTTATCGCAAACGCGCTTGGGAGGCAGCTGAAGAAAAAATCTCCAGTAGCGCCTCCCGCTGAAGAATCTCTTTCCTCGGGGTTTGCCGATTCGGCGAGCCCCAGTTTCTTTGCCGAATTGTCGGCATTTTTTTGTGTGGTATAATGAAACAAGTGCTCGACAACAACAAGCTTTATCCTAACATTCAATGTTAGGATAAAATGGAATTGCAATTGCATATGAATAATTATAAAGGTGATGTTATTGAGGAATCCTTGAAAGACAAAGAAGTCCTCAAAGAATTCGATATAATTTCGACGAGAGTTGAAAAAGTTACGGACGAACATCAGACACCATGGCTTTCGCAATGGACTTTAGACACAATTAAAGTTGCTGAAAATGAAGCCGAAAGTTTGGCTGAAAAGTTGAGCAAGGCACTTGACCCAGAACATGGTTGGTATATCGATTATCGCAATGAAAAATATCACTATGTGATTTTCAAAGATAAAGTTTTTAAGCTGGATCGCAGTAAAAAATCCAATTATGACGAAATGATAAAATACGGGTTATCCATTGGTACGCCTGATTATCAGCTGCCTAACTTCGCCGATTTGCCGATTGATGTTTTGGAGGATTTCTTGAAAGAGGCGAACTTAAATACTTATGCCAATAAAAACGCCAAAAAAGCCTCTCCGTTTCGTTCCGGCTCTAGCGACTATCATTTTGAAAAAGGCGATCTGATTTTTCATGACACTTATTTTGGCAGCACTAAATTTGTCGGTGAAGAAATAGTCTATAAAAACGGAAAATCGGCTTGGGGAATGAATTATTACGGTTTTACGCTAAATAACGAGATAAACGAAGGTCTGTATGATGCTATTTTGCGTCCGGCTTTGATGTCTGGATCCGGCGATAATATACCGGTTCGTGGACCGAAAGAGTTTATGAATGGTGAATGGAAGTATACTTTTAAGGTTGATGGCGACTTAGCGAACTTTACCGGTTTGGAAGAGATATTCAAAGATGGCGAAGTAGCTTGTCGGTTGTACTGCCACGGTGGATTTATCGAGTAAGGCATTGCCATCCTAACATTTGCCATCCTAACATTCAATGTTAGGATAAAATATAATGAGGAGGGATACTTTTGTAGAAAATGAGTATTATCACATTTTTAATCGCGGAGTTGATAAGCGAGATGTATTTTTAGGAGAGAAGGATTTCGAACGGTTTGTTCTTGCAATGAGGCTGCTCAACTACAAACAAGATGGGTTGATGATTAGATGGCGCGATTACAATAAAACCTATCCACAGAATTCCCTACAAGATTTCCTAACATTGAATGTTAGGAAAAAGGAGCACCTTGTTGAAATTTTGGCATATTGCCTGAATACGAATCACTATCATTTGCTCTTAAAACAAACAGAAGAAAGTAGCGGCATCAAAATATTCATGCAACGATTGGGGAATAGTTACACGAAGTATTTCAATGAGAGAAATGAAAGAAATGGAGTGCTTTTTCAGGGGAGATTCAAATCAGCTCGAATAAAGTCAATCAGCCATCTTTTGCGGATGTCAGTCTATGTAAATTGCAATTGTGAAATTCATGGGCTGGCAAAAGCTGAAAACTATCGATGGTGTGGATTTTCCGAATATCTGGAAAAAAACAATAGCGGTTTGTGCGATAAAAACATTATTTCGAGCCATTTTAGTACAAACAATAATTACAAAAACTATGCAGTGGAAAATATCCTGGAGTTTATAAGAATAAAAGAAGATGAAAAATCATTTACACTTGAATGATTCTATCCTAACATTGAATGTTAGGATAAATATGTTAGGATAAATAACCAAAAAAATAATTTGCGAAACAGCTAATGCTCGAAAAAGAAAATTGCGAAAACAAAACCGATGAGGAACTGGTTGCCCTGACGATCGAAAATCAGGATTTTTTTTCGTGCCTGGTCGACCGCTACAGCGACAAGCTCACGCGATATATCATGCGAATTTCCGCCTCGACCCGTGAGGACGCCGAAGATCTCCTTCAAGAGATATTCGTGAAAGCTTACCGCAATATCAACGGTTTTGACCAAAGCCTCAAGTTTTCCTCGTGGATATACCGGATTGCCCACAACCAGGTGATCAGCCAGTGGCGAAAGACGAAGTCCCGCCCGCAGGTAATAAAGTTTGAAGCCGATGAGGATTTCTTGAAGTTCATTGCCGCGGACGTTGATCTGGCGCTCGACACGGAGCGAAAGTTTGAAGGCGAGGAAGTGCGGGAGTTGCTCAATGAATTGGATGAAAAATACAAAGAAGTGCTGGTTTTGAAGTTTATTGAAGGCAAGGATTACAAGGAAATATCAGACATTTTGCAAAAACCGCTTGGGACGGTCGCGACGCTCATCAATCGGGCGAAAAAGCAGCTCAAGAAAACGATTGAAGCAAAGGGGATTGAATTCCGGAAATAAGTTATTAACCCATATATATGGACAATCTAGGCGATAGGATTCTGCGGAAAATCAAGGAGGAACATATTGCTCCAAAACCCCGTTGGCAATTTCTGCTCAAAGACTGTTTCATCTGGTTTTTGTTTTTGATCGCACTGTTCCTTGGATCACTGGCTTTTTGCGTGGCGCTCTATGTGTTGTCCTCGAATGATTGGGATTTGTATCACTATCTTCACACGACGCTCGTCGGCCATATTCTCATTTCCATCCCTTATCTCTGGATTATTTTTTTGATTGTTTTTGTTTTCATCGCCTACTATAACTTCAAATACACAAAAAGCGGTTATCGCCGCGAAACATATTTCGTAGTCGGGTTGAGCGTCGTCGGCAGTCTTTTTCTCGGCGGATTTTTGTATACTTTGGGCGCCGGAGAAAAGATCGAAGATTTTGTGGCGGCAAGCGTGCCGGTGTATGAAAAAATAGCCTGTTGCAGCAACCGAAAAGATATTTGGGACCAACCGGCCAACGGACTTTTGGCCGGTGAAATTGTCAGTGTCATGGACGAAAGGAATTTTGAGCTCAAAGACTTTTCCGGTTCCGCCTGGCAGATCCAGGAAAACGACGATACGTTGGAATATGATCCGTTGCGGATCCAGCCGGGGGAGGAGGTGAAAATAATCGGTGAGAAAAGACAAGAATTTGTTTTCTGGGCGCGGGAAATCCGGCCGTGGAAAAACAAAGGCGGAGCGCACAAAGCGAATGCCCGGATAAATCCGGATGAATAATTATTTTTTTAGAAAACTATGAGTTACGAAGCCAAAAGTTTTGACCACTTGTTGGGAATTGAAGGATTGAGCGATGGGATGCTCAATAATCATTTTGGTCTTTATGCCGGCTATGTCGCGAATACGAACAAGCTTGTCGAAGAGCTGGGAAAGTATCAGGTGGAAGGCCTGACTGCTGATCCCCAGTACGCCGAACTAAAAAGAAGATTTGGATGGGAATTTGACGGGATGCGGCTCCATGAACTCTATTTTGGCAATCTGACCAAGGAAAAAGCTGAATTTAGCGAGGATTCGATATTGGGCATCCAAATAAAAAAAGATTTCGGATCATCTGAGAATTGGCAAAAAGAATATCTCGCCACAGGAGCGATGCGCGGGATCGGTTGGGTGGTTCTGTATTTCGATTTTTTCGCGCAAAAATTGTTCAATGTCTGGATTGGCGAGCACGATGGTGGCCACTTGGCGGGAGCTTTCCCGATTTTGGTGATGGATGTCTTCGAACATGCCTACATTCTTGATTACGGAACAAAAAAAGCCGACTATATTTCAGCTTTTATGAAGATCATCGATTGGAAAGTTTTGAATGATCGCTATGATTGGGCCACGAAAATTTCTGAAGTAAAACCGGCCGGGATTGATCACTTCGGCTGTCGGTGCTGATTTTTTTCTATTCCAAACAACAATCGACGGCTTTTCGGACGAGTTCTCCCAGTTTTCCGAGAAATCCCTTTTTTTCTGTGTCGTGAATATTGACGGCCTGGTCGTCGATTTTTTTTATGTCGTCAGTCCCAATCAGTTTCATGTTGAGCCCCCAAAAGAGAGAATAGCAGTCGTATGATTTTTCAAAAAGTTCTTCGGCTTCCTTTTGGTTTCCGGCTTTGTGCTGTTTGGTTCCGACTTCCATGAGACGCATTGAAGCGGCCAGCAGGTGCTTGGAAATACACCAAACTTCGCCTTCGTATTCTTTGATGATTTTTCGCAGCAGTTCGCCGCGCATCTTTCGGACTTCCTGCAGGAGGTCATAGTATTCCGGCTTTCCGGTTTTGGCTCCAGTGAAGAAGAAATGCTCTTCGATGCTCACCAAGTTCATGATGGCGATCGAAAGATCCTGGTCGGACGAAAGATCCATTTTGTCCTGTTTTTTCATTTCGTCCACTTTTTCAATGAGTTCGTTGATTTTTTGGAGCTTGCTTGTCTCTGCTTTTTCTTTGTTATCCATAATCTTCTCTACGAATTACAAATCAAATACGAATATACGAATTTATTCTATACAATTTTATATTAATTGGTAGGTATAATACAAAACAACACTGGCTATAATAAGAATTGCTATGGGAAAAGCAATTTTCTGGCCTTGGAAATATGATTTTCCGCCGTTTTTCTTTCGTAAATAAGTATGGAGAATGGCCGCGGCTGCAAATAAGATACTTCCTAAAATTATTCCAAACAAAAGTTTGTCAATTCCCCAGATCGTGTGGAGCGGATGGCCGATTTTGCCTTTGAGCCAGAGCGGCAAAGCCACAACGGCATAATAGCCCAAGAAAATGAGGATTTTTCGGCCCTTGAAGCGGATATTTTTTTTATCCAGCCAATCGATTGTCCAAAGAGACATCGAAACGATCAAAGCGCCGATCCAAATCCCGGAAATTGAATCATCAATGCCGAAATATTCGGCGAGTCCCAATCCCGCGCCGACGGCAACCGTGCAGACGGGACAGACGGCGAAGGTGATCTTCGGGAGAGCCAAAAAAGTTATTCCGATAATAGCAAGTAATTTTTTCATGACAATCTTAATATATCACATTTTCCGATTTTTGAAAGAGCTATTTGGGTATTGCGCCTGTTTTGGGATATGGTATAATAATCGCAAGAGACAAAAATAATATAAAAAAATGAAAAACTCAAAAGTTCGAAAGTATTTTGGCAGAGGGCGAAAGTGGGTTTTCACCCACGCATCAAAAAGCCAGGGTATCAAGGTTTGGCTTTTGAAGCGGGGCGCAGCTTTGGCTCTTTTTCTTTTGGTCTTTGCCGCGGCGAGCGTGGTGAAAATACATGCCGGGACAAGCGATAGCGGGCAAGGGTGGTTGTGGGGAGGCGGAGCCGGGCCGAATGACGGGACAAATACAAATGTCGGCTGGATTAGCATAAATAATACCAATCAGGGCGGAGCGGTCAATTATGGAGTAAATATTCCGAGCGGCACCGGCGATGTTTCCGGATATGCCTGGAGCGAGAATATTGGTTGGATAAGTTTCAACGCGGCCGATCTTGCAGGTTGCCCGCAAGGACAGTGTAAAGCAAATGTTTCCGGCAACAATTTCAAAGGCTGGGCGAGGATATTGGGTATAAAAGACGCACTCTCGGCGGGGAATTCCGGCGGGTGGCAGGGCTGGATCAGTCTGAGTGGGGCACAATACGGAGTGAAAATAAATGCGGACAATACGCTCACCGGATTCGGCTGGTCGGACGAACTGGGTTGGATTGATTTTTCGCGGGCGAAAGTGGCAATGGCGTGCAGTCTAGCCTTTGTCCCCGGGACAAAAACGATGAACGAAAGCAGCTCCGACAAAGTTTCCCTTCAGGAAGTCGGTTCGAGTTGCTCATGCAACAATGTGAAGGTTGCAAGCACAAACGCCGCAGTGGTTGACGGAATTTCGCCAACAGCAGTCAATTTTTCGGCGCCTACAATGGATTCATCCGATATTTCATTCAACACAAAATCTGTCACTTCAACCGCCACTTTCAATGGAATTGTCCAAGCCACTTCGGATAATTGCGGCGCAACAGCGCTCAATTTGATTGTTCAAAATGTTCCGGACTGCCATATAGCCTGCCCCGATTCCATTCAAGTCGCGCCCGGCGGAGCTGCGGAGAATATTGATATCAGCAGCTCCGGCACGGAATGCGGGGGTTTGGCTGTCTCCAGCTGTAACGGAAGTGCGGGCAATATCACGGTTGGCGGGCCCACTGGCGGAAATTGCACCGCCAGCGCGACGAGCGCGGCCACCTTCAAAGATTCAGCCACGGCCATCGTCTCGACAAATGTCGGTTCTTGCTCGACAAAAGTTTTCGTCAAGCGCCTCGGCTGGATTGAAACGAATCCGTAATTGATATTTGATATCTGGTAGTTTGTAATAAATATTTATTTTCACTTTATGAATCGAAAAAAACAAATCACCCACTGGCTTTCCGTGATCGTCATCGGAATTGTCTTAGGTCTCGCGATTCAGTTCGTGAAAGCATGGACCGAACCGAGTCAAGCTCCTCCCGGCGGCAATCTCGGCGCGCCGATCAATACAGGAGCGCAAACGCAAACAAAAAGCGGGGGACTTAACGTGAATGGGGGGATGCTTATAGGTGCATCAACCACAGGCGGTAATATGGGAGCGGGAACTATAAACGCCGACCAAGTTTGTATAAGGGGCGTGTGCCAGACAACTTGGCCGAGCGGAACGACACCGGCTCCAGCGCCTTCATGCGCGTCATGTGATGGATGGGGATGCGGTCAGATAATGGGACAATGTCCTTCTTATGTGTGCCAAAATGGGTCTTGGGTATATTTGCCCACCGATCAGTGTGGATAATACTGTTCAATTTCACGAACAAAGTTGACGCTTGATAGCCCTTTCAAATCATTGTTTGATGTCAAATGAGGCTTAGGATGAATTTTTCATAACACGGCTTCGCTTGGCCAATCTTAGCAAGGAAAATTTGAACAATAAATACTAAAATCAAAATTATATGAGTAATTTCGAAAAAATAATCTTCACTGCCGTTGGTGTGCTGATTATAGTTGTCCTGATTGTCGGAGTAATCGTTTTCCGCCAGCAAAAAACCATCAATACTCTTGCCGGAAGCGCAACAGTGATTTCCAACCAAGCGGCAGTCCAAAGTTCCGCCCAGAAAAGTGGTCCTCCGTTGACGGAGGTCATCAAGCAATTTTCCGGCACGATTGAAAATATCTCGGGAAATCAGCTGACCATCGGCGTCAAACTGCCTGATTATTCCAAGCCCAAAAATCCGGAGAAATTCAAGAATCTCACGGGACCGATAAACGTTGCTGATGATGACTTCGAGATTATTGACAAAAAAATAACGGTGAATACGAACGACAAGACCGTTTTTGACAAAAAGGCGCTGGCCGAATTGAAAGTTGGGGACACGGTTCTTGTTTTTTCCGACAAATCACCTTATTCCTCCAGCGTCGTCACGGCGGAAAAAGTTACTAGTGCAACTCCAAAATAAAATATTCTCTCAACATTGTGTATATGGTGCTTCCCAACATCTGATGTTAGGAAATAAAGCTAAATTAAACAACTTACCCACTAACCCGACCAAACATTCAATGTTGGGGTAAAAGATTTAATTTAACTCAATCTTGCTTGGCGAGAAAAAAAATAGTCACCTTCGGTGACTATTTTTTTTGTGCGGTTTTGAGGCTTGACAGAAAGTTAATTTTCGAATATCATAGAAATGAAGCTATATTTTAAATCATAAAATCGAAATAAAACAAGAAATATAGCTTATTTAAGCCTTATTTTATAACCATGACTAAAAAAGAAATTCTGTGGCGGGAAATTCTGTTTCAGGCTACAGAAAAGAAACAGTTTGAATTCACCCAAAAAAAACTGGCGGAGCGCTTTGGCGTATCCACCAGTACGGCTTTCACCGCGCTCAAAATTCCGCGCGAGTCGGGGGCGATTGATGTGACAGGAAGGAATTTCAATGTCCGCGACACGGAAAAATTTTTATATCTTTGGGCAACTCAAAGAAACGTGAATCGGGAAATAATTTATAAAACTCATTTTCCCGCCGAACCGAAAGAAATTGAAGGTATGATGCCGGACGGTGCGATCTTCGGAGCGTACAGCGCCTATGCGCGCAAATACGAGGACGCGCCGGCTGATTATGACAAAGTTTATGTTTACGCCGATCCTAAAATGCTCGAAGAAATAAAAAAGCGTTTTCCAAAAAAGAAAGGATACTCGAATTTATTTGTACTGAAATCTGATTCCTTACTCGAAAAATTTGGCTCGGTGGCTTCCGATGTCCAGACATTTGCCGATATCTGGAACCTCAAAGATTGGTTCGCAAAAGAATATCTCGAGGCTCTCAAGCAGAAAATAATCGTCTAAGAAATTTCTATGCAGTATTATTACGAGCTAATCACAGAAAAAAGCTATGAATTTCTTCAGAATTTGAAGCGGGATTATCAATTCATTCTCATTGGCGGCTGGGCGGTTTATCTTTATACCCGGGCGCTCAAGTCCAAGGATATTGATATTATCGTCAATTACGACGAGCTCGCGAAAATGAGAGAAAGATTTGATGTTTTCAAAAATGACCGGCTGAAAAAATATGAAATAAAAACCGGCGAGTTTGATATCGATATCTATCTCCCGCATTATTCGGAACTGGGAATTGATGCTCAAGAAATTCAAAGAAAGTCAATCGCGCGCGAAGGATTTGTCGTGCCTGAGTTGGAAATGCTGTTTTTTCTGAAACTATTCGCTTGGAAAAATCGAAGAGGAAGCGCCAAAGGCAGAAAAGACGAGCTGGATATTTTCAGCCTGATTTTTCTTCCGGAATTTGATTCGAAAAAATATTTGGCTCAAATCAATAAGCATAAAATGGATGAGTTGCATGGAGATTTGGTTGCGCTTATCAAGAATACTTCCCGGATCGAGGAATTGGGCATCAACGAACAGAAAATGGCAAAATTGAAAAAGATCATCCTAAAGCAATTTGTATGATAAAAACAACGCTAGTTAATCTAACATTTAAATGATTAAAGCTTCGCTAGGGTCGAACCTCAGCAAGAAAAAAATAATCACCTCATCGGCGATTATTTTTCTTTGACGGCGGTTTTGAGACACTTGGTACAAACTTTTTTTCTTTGGCCGTTGATTTTCTTGGTCTGAAGATTGATGGCCATGGTTCTTTTGGTGGCGATGTTGGAATGTGAGCGGCTCTGGGCGGATTTGGGTCCGCGGCCGCAAACTTGGCAAGTTCGGGACATAATGAGTTATGTTGCTTAATTAACCTGTTCACGATATCATAAGAAAAGATTTTTAGCAAGCGCAAACATTCAATGTTAGGGAAGCCCCAACATTGAATATTGAAAAACATGCCAGACTTAATATTGCTCATCATCGTCCTCATAATGTCCGCCATCATGCACGAAGTATCGCACGGACTGGCGGCTCTTTGGCTCGGGGATCCGACGGCCAAATACGCCGGCCGTCTCACGCTCAACCCCTTGAGCCATCTGGATCCCTTTGGATCTTTTCTGATGCCGCTCCTTTTGTTCTTTGGTACCGGCGGCCGGTTTTTCTTTGCCTCGGCTAAACCGGTGCCTTATAATCCCTATAATTTGCGTGACCAGCAATATGGACCGGCCATTGTCGGTGCGGCGGGTCCGCTGTCAAACATCATTATTGCGCTGGTTTTCGGCATATTCTTGAGAATATTCATGCTGAGTGGCTTGGTTCCGACCGGCGACGCGATCACGCTTATTGGAAATATATTTTCCGGCCAAAGCTTGCTTGGCTCGGGCTTGAGCGGAATCGGCATTCTTTTTATCACAATAATATATATCAATATTCTGCTCGCTTTTTTCAATCTGATCCCCTTCCCACCTTTGGACGGCTCAAAAATCTTATTCGCTGTCCTTCCTATGCGCGAAGAAACAAAATTACGTTTGGAGCGAGGAGGCTTTATTTTCCTTCTCATTTTTATAGTTATTTTCAGTGGTCCGATTTTCACGCTTATTCGGTTTATCGAGCTTGTATTCTTCAAGCTGATCCTCGGAATTTGACAATAATCCAATTATTTTATAATATTACTTTTGCTAGCAGATAGCACCTGTTTTTATTTTGAAAAGATTTATGCCGACAATCAACCAGCTGAAAAAAAGACCCCGCAAGGTCGTGAAAAGAAAATCCAAATCGCCGGCGATGGCGCGGGTTTTCAACACGCTCAAAAACCGTCCGATTGAGACCACGAGCCCCTTCAAGCGCGGCGTTTGCGTGAAGGTTTCGACAACCACGCCCAAGAAGCCAAACTCGGCTCTTCGAAAGATCGCCCGTGTGCGGCTTTCAAACGGGATGGAAGTGACCGCCTATATTCCCGGAATCGGCCACAACTTGCAGGAGCACTCCATTGTGATGCTGCGCGGAGGAAGAGTGCCGGACTTGCCGGGTGTCAGATATCATATTGTCAGAGGAGTGCTGGATGCGGCCGGAGTCGGAGAGCGAAGGAGAGGAAGATCGAAGTATGGCGCCAAGCGGCCGAAAGCCTAAAATATTTGTATTTCAACTATAATCTATGCCCAGACGAAAACGCGTATTCAAGAAAACATGG
>JAPLXD010000036.1 GCA_026396255.1 Candidatus Moraniibacteriota bacterium
AATATGCATCAGCGTCGATTTCCCCGACCCCGAGGGCCCGATGATGGCCACAAATTCCCCCTTTTCGATCTTGAAAGAAATACCGCAAACCGCTTGGGTTTTAATATCACCATTTATATACGTTTTGCACAAATTTTTGCATTCGATCATAGGATTTACCCCCACACCAATCCGTGCAGGAGATATTAAGCCTCCCTCAATATTTATTTCCAAATTGGTGTGGGGGTCTAGTCACCTGCCGGTCTTCCGCCGCCGCCGCCGAGACCGGGAAGTCTGAGACCGCTTCCTCCACCTCCACCGGTTCTGCTTGTGCTCGAAGTGCTGGTGCTCGACATCGATGAACTTGAATTGATGGTTTGCGTGACAACTTTGTCTCCCACGTTGATTCCGCTCACAATTTCCGTATCCGTGCTGTTGGAGGCGCCGACTGTCACAGTTTTTTGCTCGGGCGTAGCACCGTTCAAAACTTCTACATAAGTTGTTCCTCCCTGACTTTTCACCGCGCTCGAAGGCACTGTGAGTACATCCTGTTTCACATCCGTGATGATCGAAGCCGAAACGCTCATCTCCGGTTTGACTCGCGGATCGAGTGAATCAAAATCGATTGTCACGTTGTATGTGACGACCCCCGAACTGAGTGTCCCCAAAGAATCCATTTTTTCCACAACTCCCGATGTCTCGATATTGTTCAAAGCATCCATTTTCATCATCACCTTTTGCCCGATCGAAACATTGGCAACATCCACTTCATTCACTTGCACCTGGGCCTTCATCGTTCCAAGATCGCCGATGATGATCGGCACTTGGCGCGTATTCCCTGAAGATATTTTGCTTAAGTCGTCACCATTTTTGATGTTCACGGAGTTGACCGTTCCGTTGATTGGAGAAATCACTTTTCTCTCAGCCGCGTTCGATCTCTGATTGGCCAGATCAGCTTGGGCGGCAATGAGATTTTGCTCGGCCGAAGACACAGCTGCGTCAGCTGCCTCTTTTTTGTCCTTCAGGGCTTTTTTGTCCGCTGCGGACTTTCCCGCTCCGGATCGGAAAGCGTCACTGTAGTCCGCCGAGGATTGTTTTTTTGAAGCTTTAGAAGATTCAAGGGAACTTTGGGCTTGTGCCAAAGAGGCCGTTGATTTTGAAACCGACACCGACAGATCATCGTTGACTATGCTGAAAAGAAACTGGCCCTTCGTCACTTTGTCTCCCACGTTGACGGCCAGACCCGCCACTGTTCCCGTGATCGTCGGATCAATGTTGGAACTTTGGTCAACGACAACATTTCCGCTCGCCGAAACAGAGGAAGTGAGAGTTCCTTTTTCGGCCGTGGCGGTGACATATTGTACCTGGCCGGTTGTTGATTGCCTACTCTTGTAATAGTAATATCCCCCGACTACTAAAACTATGATAATCACCCAGACATATTTCTTTTTTTTGCCCAGGACAGACATTATATTGGCCATGCTGTTATTGTCCGATGTTAGAGTTGTTATTTCTGTTATCGAAGACGCGAATGAGATCCGCGTTGATTGTTCCGTTGTCTCCCGGTCGACCCATCACGACGATTTGCTCATCTTGTTTCAAGTCCGCGATCTTGATTGTATCTTGACCGCTCTTGATGAGAGTTTGATCCGAAACCGAAATCGTATTTTCTTGGCCATCGCGATCCTTGATGACGATCTTGTTGTCCGCGACAGAAATTATCGCGCCGGCGATTCCATGGCCATTGCGAAATCCATTTCCTTCAAAACCGCCCATCATCCCCTGCGGCCCACGTCCTCCCATCATCCCCGGCTCCTGAAACGGCCCGCCGACAAAATTGCGCTCATAGTTTTCTCCAAATTTATACGAAAATCTGGCTTTGTGAAAACCGACCGCCACACCGCCCGCGAAACTGACGAGCATAAGAATAACCACACCGACAGCCAGCGCGGCGATTTTAAATTTTTTTGATTTTCCACTCAATGTGCACCAGCATCGAGCCGGCATTGTCTCGTTGTTGTTCATATGTTTATTATATTACATGATTAAATTTATTATTAGTGAACTTGGAATAGTAGCTCAAAATTATCATAATTGCCAAAACCGGCACGAGCATGGCAAAAATTTCAATGACTGGCAGGGTTTCAAGAAGTGAGGCTGAATAGTCACCAAAGTGCCCGGCTATAGTACCCGAGTCAGAAAGAGTTAATTTCAAAAGATTCCAAAAGTCGGATTCCAAAAACGCCCGCCCGAAGACAAAGAGAGTATAAGCCAGCGCCCCAAAAGAAACCGCCAGCCCCGCCCTGGCATACATCAGTTTACGCTTCAGCATATGCATTCTTTTCATTGCAACCGCTTTCAATATCTTCCCTTCGAGCCCCCGCGAAGGTTCGATATTTTTGAGATTTTTGAAGATTTTTTGAAGATTTTGGGTCATGTTGTTAGTACGAGTGAAAAGATTATTCGGACGCATTCGTTATTTTTATCAATATTTTATGCTTTATATAAAGCAATATTTTCAGTTTGCTTCATGAATTACAGAATTAACTATTGACATCAAAATATAAATGTTATATTGTTTCTTGAGGTTGAAGTTAAAAAAACGAAGCGGAGGATAACACTGTGCCCCCAAAATACAGGAAGTGTTTATCACGTTTATCAAATGACGAGTTTATGGCTTTCTCCTTGCAGCATGCCATCAACAGATGGAAACTCTTCAATTGGGCAAAGCGGATGCTAAAATACACCCTTCCGCCGTTCATTGTTCTTATCCTCATTAAGCATTGTTTCGGGATCGGAGGAGACGGATGGTTCCATACCATTCTGCTTATTCTTCTTTACATTAATATCATCCCTGGGGTAATCATATATGTCGAGAAAACATCTTAAGAACTCGCAATATGATACCATTCACATACCTGCCAGCGCGCCACTGGCAGGTATTTTCATATATTCGTACAGGAGCAGGCTTGTAGCCTGCTTCGTTTGTTCTAAAAATACGCAAAGCAAGATACAATCTTGTTTCTGACGCGAGAATAAAATAGAAGCTTCTGTAGGGGCTTCTAAAAAATATGGACTGCTCTGCCGCGATCCGCATGTATGCAATCTCTATCCCCTAATAATTAATTCTTTGATTTTCCCCAACTCTTGCGCAGGAGCAGGTTTGTAACCTGCTCCTTTCGTTGGCGCGAATTGTGAAACGTGCGGAGCAAGGTACAACCTTGCTCCTGCGACAAGGACTGGTGTTTCAATTTTGCGTCAATTCTATTTTCAACCTCCCCAATCCTCTTTGATGCCGGCTTTTGATTGTGTTATAGGGTTCATCCAAAATTTCGGCGATTTCGTGGAGGGAGAAATCTTCTTTATAATGCAAAATCAGTATAGCGCGATAGTGAACCGAAAGTTTTTCGAGTATTTTTTCCAACTCTTCTGCAAGATCGCTCCGCTCCAAAATTTCGTCGGGCAAAATATTTTCATCCGCCACATTTTCGAGCCAATTTTCCCCTTCATCATCCGTGAATGATGAAAACGGAATTTCTTTTTTCTTTTTTAGCCAGTCATAGGCCGTGTTTTTGGCGATTGTAAAGAGCCAAGTTTTAAAATTTTTAGATTGATCAAAACGTTTCAGATTTTTCCAGGCTTTCACGAAAGTTTCCTGCGTCAGATCCTCCGCCGCGTCGCGGTCGCCCGTCAAGCGATAGACAAAATTATATATCGCCTTGAGATATATTTTCACAATTTCCGCGAACGCTTCTTCGTCGCCGTCTAATATTTTCAAAATGAGCTGATTGTCGTTCATATTTATTGGGCTTTCCTAGCATTGAATGTTAGGATGGCTTCTGTATAAACTTCCAGCATTCTTTTCGCGCAAACTTTCGCTGTATAATTTTCTCGCGCCATTCTTCCCGCCTCTTCGCCGAAATTTTTCCGCATATTTTCGTCATCGATTAGCTTCTGCGCAGCATTCGCAAACTCTTTCTTGTCTTCTGAAACCAAAAAGCCTGTTTTTCCATCTTCGACAACATCGCAAACGCCAATCGCCCGCACAGCTACGATTGGCAATTGAGAATACATCGCCTCCGTCAACACCATCCCTTGCGTTTCCGATTTCGAAGCATAAACGAAAATATCTCCCGCAGCATAATAATTTTTCTTTTCACTGTCCGAAACAATTCCAATAAAAATGACTTTGTCTGCCAGTCCCGCCTCTGCAACTTTTCTTATCAGATTTTCTTTGATATTCCCATCGCCGCAGATCATAAATTTGGCATTATTATTCTTTTTCAAAATATCCAGTACCGCATCAACCAAAAATTCCATATTTTTTTCTTCTGTCAGCCTCGTCATCACAAAAAGCAATATTTCGTCGCTGTTAATATTATACTTCTCTCTCACACTCTCCCGATCAGGAGTGGCAAACTGCTTTTCTTCGACTCCGGTCGGAATGGCGATGATATTTTTGTTGGTCACGCCCCATTTTTTGACTATTTCTCCAACTGACGGCGTTGGGACAATCACCGC
Organism: Candidatus Moraniibacteriota bacterium; assembly: GCA_026396255.1. GTDB lineage: Bacteria > Patescibacteriota > Minisyncoccia > Moranbacterales > UBA11712 > JAPLXD01. The sequence goes on from JAPLXD010000036.1 coordinate 4,501, forward strand.
GTCGCATTTGTTGGCATAATTTCGCGCATTTCGGATTGCTAGCCATGCGGCGAATTTCTCAGGTATGAAGGGAAGGAAATGAGCGTATTTGTCATAAAGCGTATGCCAGGTAAAAATGAGTGGGATATTTTTTTTCTTCGCCCAACGCATCGCAGCGCTCCCCAAAAGATTGGGATGCTGGGAATGGACGACGTCCAGATCAAGCTTATCTAAAATTTTACTAATTTTAGATGAATGTGGAATGGCGATGGGAAATTTGATCTTTATATTCGTTTCGATGGCCGGATAGCGAAAAACTTTCGGATTATTATCTCGGTAGCCTTTCCAGCGCGGAGCAAAAATATAGACTTCGTAACCAAGCTTTTCGAATTCCTTGCGAAAACTTTCGACGGAGCCCGAGACGCCATAGGGATTGGGCAAATAGTTGTTGGTGAAGATGGCAATTTTCATATTTTTTCAACAAACTCCTTGATTTTTTCCCAAACTTTTCTGTTTTCCACAAAAACGTGAAAAGCGTCTTTCATCCAGAAGATTTCTTTCGTTTTTGACTTCACTCCCCCGAAGATCAATCTTGGCGTGCGATTGGAAACCAGAAAATCTGAACTCGACTGGACGATAAGAATCGGTTTCGTGATATGCGGCAGAAATTTTTCAGTCGCTTCGACCATTCGGATCACCTCTTTCACGTTTTCAACGGGATAGAAAGAATATACTTTTCGGTTCCGCGTTTCTTTCCCAACCCATGGCGGATAATATTTTTTCCGATAAGTCTTGAAAAGCCCCATAAAGAAAAGGCCGGCTTTGGCGAGCGTGTGAAAATGAAATCTTATCGGCGCGCCAAGAGCAATGATGCCCTTCACGCTTTCGTCCTCAGACAAAAGCATCGCCAGATCACCTCCCATCGAAATCCCGCCGACAAAAACTTGAGAATTTTGTTTCTTGAGTTCATCTAATGCCTTTTGGCTATCCTCAAACCAATCTTTCCAGGTGACACCGAGAAGATCTTCCGGTTTTGCCCAGTGTCCGCGCAAAAGAGGCGCTGAAACCGTATAGCCGAACGAATTCAAATACTTTGCGAGCAGCAAAAGCTCATCGGGAGGAGAGGCCCAACCGTGCAAAAGCAAAACGCCTGTCTCATTGCAGCCCTTCAAAAAAATTGGCTTGCTGCTGTATTTTTTTTCCTCATCCATTGTCTTCTAATCGTAGCAAGAAGCTGACCAAAAATCAAAAAATCCCCCGGTTTGGGGGATCCTTGAAAAGAGTCTTACCTCTATTACATAACCGCGTCTTTGAGCTTCTTGAGAATTTTCGCCTTCAGGACGGTTTTGGCCGGAATACTGATCGATTCTCCGGTCATCGGGTTGCGGCCCATGCGGGCGGCCCGGTGCTTCTTCTCGACCTTCACAAGGCCGGGAATTTCGACGGCTTCTTTCTTGACCGTGGCTTTCACGATTTCCGCCATCTCTTCAAGGACCATCACGACGTCCTTTTTGGCCAGTTGAGTCTTTTCAACCAGCGCGTCCACGAGTTCTTTTTTCTTCATGGTTTTTTGATTAATTATGTATTTAGATGTTTCGACTTTCAAATACTAACAAAATACTGGCTTTTCCGCAATGTTTTGTCAAGGGGCGCGAAAAATATGGGAGATTTCATCGAAATATTCATTTTTCAGTTTCTTATATAATTGGCGATTTCTTTCGCACTTTTTAAATATTTCCTTTTTTATTTTTCCATATTTTTCCGCTTCTTTATGATCTTTTCGCAGAAAATCACGAAATACCAGCGTCCTTTCATATCTTTTGGTACCAATTCTAGAAATATGAATGTGATAATCCCCTTTTTCGCAATGTGCTTTTGAACTCACAAAAAGCGAATTATTTTCAATTTCGTGAAAATGTATGAATCTCCCACGAGCTTACGCTCGGGGTTTCGGATTATTCAAACAGCAAAGCTGTTTGCCCCAAATCCTTTTCTCCTTGATCCTGAATGTATTTTCTGATGATTGTTTCGTTAATGCCTATGGTTGAGACAAAATACC
>JAPLXD010000019.1 GCA_026396255.1 Candidatus Moraniibacteriota bacterium
GGATTTTTCAGCAGCTCCCTAATCTGCTCCTGGGTAAAAATTCTTTTGCTCATATTTTTTTGTTAATTGATTACATTATACCAAATTAAAAAGTGGACAGGCTCTTTTTTAGAGTGTCCACTTTTTGGGGTACAGATCATTTCTCGCAGCCCTTTTTTCTTTTTCAAAATATTATTTTCCTGCGGTAATTTTGATTTGAAGATCCTCCGGGGCGTTTTTGGTATATTTCAAAAGCAAATCGCGCGCGTTGTCGAGAACAGCTTTATTTTTCTTTCCTCGGATCAAAACCGTCGGTCCGGGAATATCTTTCGGCTCGATCAAGGTATCTCCCTCCTCTCCGGCGGGCAAGCCTTTCTCGGCCAGTTTTTTGAGCATCAAATTTTCTTCGTGATTGCGGCCAAGAATTATTCGCGTATTGTCAGACCAAAAATGCCGGCCCAGACGCAGAAGCTTCAGATCGCTTGGTTTTGGTTTTTTGTTTTTTTCCAAGAGCTCGCGAAGTTTTTTTGAGTATTCTTTGTCCGTCAAAATACACCCGCCCGCCGGCGACGGAAAATATTTTATCTTGTATTTCTTGGCAAGTTCAAGCTGTTCTTTCCGACTCCGTCCGGAAATGCCGAGCAACTTTTCACGATTAACTATTTTCGATTTTTCCATTTCGGTTTCCGGCAGAGCTTTGGCCGAAAGCGGACGAAGAATCTTTCCGACCAAACCCGCTTTTTTCTCGATCAGCTCCAGCGCGCGGCTGTTTTGCGACATCGGCCGCTGGCCCAGCACTTCTCCCGTCGCCAGAATTTCATATTTGGCCTCTCGCGCAATTTTTTTCGCGACTTTGAGCATCAAGAAATGGCAATCAATACACGGATTCATCCCCGCTCCCCGCCCGTATTTCGGTTTTTTTATAATTTCAAAATGCTTGTGAGAAAAATCTTTTGTGATCAATTTTATTTTGTTCTTCTTGGCGGATTTTTTTGCCTGCTCGGCACTCCAAAAATAGCTCACGAACGTCAGTGCCGTCACGTCGATTCCCTGACTTTCCAAAATTTTCACGGCCAAAATCGAATCAAGGCCGCCGGAAAAAAGCACCAGGGCGCGCGCCGGACTCTGTTTTGATTCTGCCGCCTTTGGCGAGCCTCGCCTTTGGTGGGTTTTTTCTTTCATATTTTATTGGGAAGAATTTTCAGTGCTTGGAACCATATCTGTCGATGGCTGGCTCTGGCCGGCAGCGCCCGATACCAAATTGGAAACTTCGATGATTTTTCCGGTGGAGGGTCGAAAGAGAATGGCTTTTCTGGCGACGGGCCAGACCAAAAGTTTGTCCCCGTTCTGGGCGTGCGCGAAAAAATCCTGCCCTTTGAGTTTGTCCTGATCGGTGACAGTCGCCAAAGTCGGCTGCTCCCCGGTCGGAAGTTCCATGAAACGCCCGATGTGATCAGTCAGCTCTTTCGTCTCTTTTTGAATCGCCAGATTCGGATCTGACTGATTTTTCCCATAAGCAAGCAAAAAATAGACAGCCAAAAAGATGATGAGAAGCAAAGCCGCGGCAATCAAAAGAAGATTTTTGACGGGATATGATTTTCCCTTGTATATCAACCTTCTTTCAAACCAGCGCGTGGCTGCGACCCGAAGATTGGGACTGGGATGATATTTGACCTTTTTTACGTCCAGCATCTTGATGGTTTATTTCAAAAAATTAGTGAGAAGTGTTTGATTGGGAAACGGCGGCGGGACCGGCAGCCGCCGGAACAGCCGCTCCAGTGCTACCCGGGCTGAGATCGTTTCCGATCTTGCTCTTCAATTTTTCTCCTTTTTTCTTCGCGGTTGCGGGGTCATTCACGGCAAGTGCGTGCCAGGAAAAAGGAATGTCTGAATCAGCCTTGTGATCCATCATTATCTCGAAACTTTTTTTCGACACATTGGTGATGATATATTTCACGTCCGAGACCAAAAGCAGATCCTCCGCCACCGCTCTCACGTCGGGATCTTTGTATTGCTGGAGGGACAGCGTGGCCGTGACCACCGGCGGCGAATCATATGTCTGGTCGAAATCCACCTCGACGCTCTGGTTGCCTTTTTGGATGATGGCATAGCCGGCGGTGTCCTTGTCAAAAGTCGGCTGGCCGGAGATATCCAAGCCCTGGTCAAACATGGGCCGGCTCGCAAACTCCACGTCTTTTTTGAAAACAACCTGCTCAAAAAATTTCACGGCCAGATTGAAAACAGTCGGCGTATCCGCACTGCCAGCCTGCGGAGCAGAACTCAAGCCTCCCTGCGATTCCAGGTCTTTCAAGGAATCGGAACTGAAAGCCGGCGCTGGCGGCACTGGTTGCGGATCGGACGAAGGCGTCTCCGGCGAAATCGAACTTCCAAGAACTTGCCCTCCGACATCTTGCTTCAAGGTCGAAATATTTTGGGCTCCCGACAAACCACCCGAACTCGCCGCCGAGATCATTTCCGAAACCGGCGTTCCCAATATTTCGTTTGCCCCGACGCTGTTCGCGCTCATGGGAGTCAATTCTTGGGCGCCCGCCGAGGATGCCGCAATAACCAGAAAAAAAACACCCGCGGCCAAAAAAAATATCTTTGTGCTTCCGGTCTTCTCTGATTTTTTTTGTATCATATTTTGTTGATTTTACTTGTGTTCCAATTTCTCGACCACCAAAAAAAGAAGGGGAATAAAATAGCATAGTCCTTCTTGTTTTTGTTTTTATTTTTTTGCTCTCTGTATTATACCTTGCCGGAAGAAATCCGCCAAGAGGCGGGATTGACGGAGGTTGCGAGCAGATAAACCAATCCTACTATGATTATAGTACCCAAAACGTCGGAAATATGATGCACTCCGGCAAAAACCCGCGCCAAACCAACAAATATCGATAGAAACAACAGGAAAATGCCCGTTTTCCGGCTGAAGCGGAATATGACGGCCGCGATGGCCGCTCCGAAAAGCGTATGGTCGGACGGAAACCCATTGTCCGCCGCGTGGGGAAGGAGCGGCGTGAAATGCCCGACGACAAACGGCCGCGGATCGAAATAAAAATGCCCGATAACTTTTGCGACTATGTAAGATAGCGGCAACAATATCACGGCAAAAACAAGGATTTCTTTTTGCTTTGGCCGAGGCTGTTTCAAGAAATATACCAGCGCGATTGCAACGGAGACAAACACCAGATATTTGGCAATGATGAGAATCAAGATATTCATATGATTATTACTTTAAGGCTAAATAGATTGTCACGATGATCGCCGCGGACATGAACGCGACCGCCAGCCAGCCGAAGAACTTGACCCAGCCCGGATGCGTTTCCGTCCCCATGATCCGCTTGTCGTTGCCAACAATCATGATAGCAATGAGGAGCGGAAGCGCAATGATCCCGTTGAGATAAGCGGCGTAGTATAGCGCCTTGATCGGTTCGATGCCGATGAAGTTGATGGCGAGTCCGAAAAAAAAAAAAAAAGCGATGATGAGATAGAAACCTTTGGCCCGGGAGAATTTGAGCTCCAAGCCCTCGCGCCATTTCATCACCTCGCAAAGGGCGTAGGCGCCGGATCCGGCCAAAATCGGCACAGCCAAGATTCCGGTGCCGATGATGCCGAGAGCAAAAAGCAGATAGGCCAGATTTCCGGCAAAAGGCTTGAGAGCCAGCGCTGCTTGCTCGGCCGATCCGATGTTGGTCACGCCGTTTTTGAAAAGAACCTGCGCTGTCGTGAGAATGATAAAGAAAAAGACAATGTTGGCCAGGAGCATTCCCGCTCCGACATCCGTCCGCATCTCGCGCACGCGGGTGTGGACGGCCAGCTTGTTCCATTTCACTTTTAGCATTTTGTTTTCTTCAACTTCTTCCGAGGTTTGCCAGAAAAAAAGATAGGGTGTGATGGTTGTTCCAAAAATGGCAATGAGCGCGAAGATATAGTTCGCGTTGAAACGCATCGTCGGCACAAAAGCGCTTTTCAAAACTTCGAACCAATTGGGATGCGCCATGAATCCGGCGAAGATATAGGCAAAAACCGAAAGGGTGAGCCACTTGAGCACCCTCACGTAAACGTGATACTGAAAAAATATTTCCATCAGGATGATAACCAGGGCAAACAGGACTGATCCGAAATACAGATCCGCTCCCGTGAGCATTTTGAGCGAGGCCGCCATCGCGCCGAGGTCGGCTCCGATGTTCACCACATTGGCGATGATCAGAATCGCGACGATCCCCAGCACGATTTTTCTGCCATAGTGTTTCTGGAGAACATTGGCGAGGCCGTGATTCGCGACGATTCCGATCCGCGCCGAAACTTCCTGAATCGCCAGCATGATCGGCAGAAGCCAGGCGGCTGTCCACAAGATCGCGAACCCGAACATCGCTCCGACCGAAGAATAGGTTCCGATGCCGGACGGATCATCGTCCGACGCCCCGGTGATGACGCCCGGACCCAGCACGCGCAAATAATATTTCACTTTTTTGCGGGGATTCCGAAAAGTTTCTTTGATCCTCTGCACTTCTTCTTCGGTGATCCTCACCGCTCCGTCCTTCATTTTCACCACTTTCACCTCTCCCCACATCACCATTTTTTTCGCAATCACAAGCGGAATTCCGGCCTCGCGCCGAAACTCGGAAAGGGTATGCAGAGTGCCTTTGGGATGGGTTGTTTTTTGGGGTTTTTTGTTTTTCATTTTCACTAGACCACAAAATTGATCAGTCGTCCCGGAACGAAAATTATTTTTCTTATATTGTCAACATTCGGAATATATTTCTTGATCTTTTCTGATTCAAACGCCAAGCGCTTGATGTCATTTTCCTTCGCGTCGGCCGGGACCGTGATCTGGTCTCGCACTTTTCCGTTCACCTGGACGACAATGTTCGCCTCTTTTTCCACAACCAGTTTCGGGTCATATTGCGGCCACTTTTCGAGGAAAATAGACTTTTTATGGCCAAGTTCGTGCCAAAGTTCTTCGGCGATGTGGGGAGCGAAAGGAGAAAGAAGAGTAATTAGCAATTTGTAATTTGTAATTTGGATAATATTTTCTTTTTCCATTTCATTGACGAGGATCATCATCGATGAAATAGCCGTATTGAAATGCAAATTCTCAATGTCCTCTGTGACTTTTTTGATTGTTTTGTGAATGAGATTGTCCAAGTTTTGAGTTTTGAGTTGTGTCTTTGCGTTTTGCGTTTTGCGTTTTGCGCTTAGCTTCCAGACTCTGTCTAGGAAGCGACTAAGCCCCACGATGCTTTTTGTATTCCATATTTTGCTGTCCTCAAGCGGACCCATGAACATTTCATACAGGCGCAAAACATCCGCGCCATATTGTTTCACTATATCATCGGGATTGATGACGTTTCCAAGCGATTTTGACATTTTTCTTCCGTCTTCAGCAATAACCAGCCCCTGATGGCGCAATTTCGCGAACGGTTCATTGAAACCGATATATTTGTATTTGTGCAAGGCCTTCGTGAAAAAACGAGCGTAGAGAAGATGCAAAACGGTATGCTCCGCCCCGCCGACATAGAGATCAACCGGCAGCCATTTTTTGATTTTGTCCTTGCTCGCAAATTCTTTTTGGTTTTTGGAATCGGCAAAGCGGAAAAAATACCAGCTGGAGCAGACGAAGGTATCCATTGTATCGAGTTCTCTTTTTGCCTTGCCCTTACACTTTGGACAAGTCGTATTTACAAAATCTTTGTTTGTCCCGAGCGGCGAAGTCCCTTTCGGACGATAATCTTTCACTTTCGGAAGCAGGACCGGCAAATCTTTTTCCGGCACCATTTGCCAGCCGCATTTTTCGCAATGGATCATCGGAATCGGCGCGCCCCAGTATCTCTGCCGTGAAATGAGCCAGTCACGGAGTTTGTATGTCGTGGTCTTCTTGCCGAGTTTGTTTTTCTCAAGCCAATTCGCCATTTCCTCGCGGACTTTTTCGGAAGCGAGACCCGAATATTTTCCGGAATTTACAAGAAAACCGTCTTCAACTAATACTTTTCCTTGCAAATATGCAAGATCCATATTATCTATTTCTTTGTTTCTTTTCTTTTGAAGAAGCTCCTTGAGATTAACATGAAATTTTTTGCTAAGAACATAGGCCTCAAAACCGTTCAGATTTTTTTTATCTTCTTCAAAATCTTTTTTAAGCAAGCCCCATTCTCCAACATTAGGGCCAATATCGATCTCGATACCCTCCTTATCAGCAAATATATAGTTTGTGAGACCTTCGGATAGCTTTTTTTCTTTGATTTTTTTGAATCCAAGTTTTTCAAAAAGTCTTATCGCTTTTTTAAACTCAATATCATCTCTTGCTATAAGATCAAGATCTTCACATGCTCGATATATTATTGTGGCGTGGAACGCACAGCCCAATCCGCCGAGCAACCAGATCTTTAGATTCTCTTTTTTGGCTGCATTATTTATTTTCCGCAATACTTCTAAAATTCTCACAGTGTCTTCATAGGCATCTAGATTTGGAGTGATAACCTGCTTTATTCCCAGCTTATATTTTTTCGCGAACTCGAAATCCCGTTCGTCGTGGGCGGGAACGGCCATGACCGCACCGGTGCCGTAAGTGGAAAGGACATAATCCGCCACAAAAATCGGAACAGCTTCGTTCGTGAATGGATTGATTGCTTTGATTCCTTTTATTTCAATGCCCGTTTTGTTTTTCTGAAGTTCTGTCCGCTGAAGATCAGTCTTCTTTTTGGCAAGTTTCACATATTTTTCAACTTCTTTGAGGTTTTTAATTTGCAATTTTAGTTTTTCGATAAGCGAATGCTCCGGCGCAACAACGCAATACGTACAGCCAAAAATAGTATCGAGTCGAGTCGTGAAAACTTCTAAATTATAGTCTTTATTTATTTTAAACTTTACAGTTGCCCCTTCTGATTTTCCGATCCAATTCTTCTGCGCAGTTTTGGTCGATTCCGGCCAGTCGATTTTGTCGAGATCCTTGATCAGATCTTCCGCAAAATCCGTGATCTTGAAAAACCATTGCTCCAAATCTTTTTGAATGACTTCGTTTTTGCAGCGCTCGCAAACGCCGTCCTCAACCTGTTCGTTCGCCAGAACCGTCTTGCACGATTCACACCAGTTCACTTTCGCTTTCTTGCGGTAGGCCAAACCATGCTTATAGAGAAATAAAAAGAACCACTGCGTCCATCGATAATATTCGGGACTCGAGGTGTCAATCTCGCGCGACCAGTCATAGGCAAGCCCGAGGCTTTTGATTTGCTTGGTGAAAGTTTTGATATTTTTTTGCGTCGACTTGGCAGGATGAACACCCGTCCTGATGGCAAAATTTTCTGCTGGGAGCCCAAACGCGTCCCAGCCTATCGGATGCAAAACATTTTTCCCGATCATCCGCTGATAGCGGGAATAGATGTCCGACGCCGTATAGCCTTCCACGTGCCCGACGTGGAGCCCGTCGCCCGAAGGATATGGAAACATATCCAGGCAATAGAATTTCGGATTTTTCGATTTCTCATCGGCGGCCGAAAGCTTCGGTTTTTTCGCCCAATATTCCTGCCACTTTTTCTCGATTTTCTTTGGATTATATTTCTGCATAAACTATCAAAATTACACTATAACTTTAGCCCATTTTCCGGTTTTTATCAAGAAATCCTCCTCATCGGCGGATAAAAAAAACCCGGCCGCCTTTTGGACAAACCGGGCCTTGATTTTGCATCCTGTCGACCGACTATAAATATGTCATGCCAATAACCTCCACTTCGGGATAATAGATCCGAATGTGCCTTATTATCAGCTCTCTTTCGTGATCAACTGGATATGTTTTCATTAGGAACACAACCCGTCGACATTTTGAAAGCAGATGTTGAATTTTCCTTATAATTTCAAGGCAAATCGGCTCGCATATTTCCACGGATTTTGGCTCGCCTATCTTAGAAAGATAAACGCGTGACCAATGCTTTCCCCTATGATCCCCCTCTCGGCCATCCCTACAGTTTTCCAAAACTATAACAAACCCCTGCGGACGATCATCTTTTTCTCCGGCCATCTTCTCCTCCTGTTGGAAAGCTAGATTAAAATGAACTCAATATTCTCTCCCTCGTCCACCAATTTTGCGTAGACGAGAATTACTTCCTTATCATAATATTTCAAAATTTTTTCCTTGGCGCTTTTGAGCTGGACTTCGTGAAATTTTTGTTCCGCTTCGTCGTCGCCTGAAAATTCTTTCGATCCTCCATAGGCGCCGCAGTCGGCGTGGTTCACAATGACGATCTTTTCGACGTGGTGCAAATCGCACGGAACGCCGATGCATTGAAGCGGAACGTCTGTTTCGCCCTGGCAATCGTTGATGGCTTTGGCCGCGCCGGGCATTTTCGGAAAGTCATATGACTTGATTCCCAATTCCTCTTCGACAAATTTCATCGTCTCTCTCCAAAAACGGAAATCGATGCAGCAGAGGACGACGGCGTCGCAGGAATGAACGCCTTTGTACTGAAATGGAGTTTTCATGGATATAAATTATTTTTTAGTTCAAAGATCAAAATTCGAAGCGCAAAGCCACAGCGCAAAGCGTAAAATTTTTTAGTTTTTAATTTTGAGTTGTGGTTTTAAGTTTTGCGCTTTGCATTTTGCACTTACCTATTCCAACTTCATTCCTCTTCTCGTCAGATGTTTCTTCGCCACTTTGATCCGCGCCAGGTTCCGTTCCATGAGCGCGGCCACGGCGGCGTATTCCGTCTCGTCCATCCGGATCTTTTCGTCTTTCAGTTTTTCGGCCCGCGCGCGCGCTTCTTCCGCCCGCTTGATATCAATTTCCTCCGCCCGCTCGGCGGTGTCGGCCAAAATTGTCAGTTCGTTTTTGCGCACTTCAATCATCCCGCCCGAAACAGCCATCGCGATTTCTTTCCCGTCTTGTTTGACCGTCAGTTCGCCCGGCGCCAAAACCGCAATGAGCGGAATGTGCTCCGGAAGCACGGTAATCTCACCCTCCTGGGTGGGAAGAGTGACCTGATCTATTTGGTCCTCAAAGACGGTGCGTTCGGGAGTGACGATTTTAAATTTAATTTGTGACTTCATCAATTGATCCTTTCATATAAAATGCTTGCTCATTCTTGTCATCGTGTTTCCCGTCCAGAATTTCCTTGAAGCTGCGGATTGTGTCGGAAAGCTTCACATATTTTCCGGGTGAACCGGTGAATTGCTCCGCGACGAAAAACGGCTGGGACAAAAATTTTTGGATTTTTCTCGCCCGCGTCACGGCCAATTTGTCAACGTCCGACAACTCTTCCACTCCGAGAATGGCGATGATGTCCTGAAGGTCTTTGTATTTTTGCAAAATTTTCTGCACGCCCCGGGCTGTTTGATAGTGCTCTTCGCCCACGATTTTCGGATCAAGGATGGTTGAAGATGAATCGAGCGGATCGACGGCCGGATATATTCCCAGTTCAGTGAGGTTTCGCGACAAGACGACCGTTGAATCGAGGTGTCCGAAAGTCGTGGCAGGAGCCGGGTCAGTGAGGTCGTCCGCCGGGACATACACGGCCTGCACGGATGTGACGGATCCCTTTTTGGTGGAAGTGATCCGTTCCTGCAGCCGTCCCATCTCTTCCGCGAGCGTCGGCTGATATCCCACCGCGGACGGAATGCGCCCGAGAAGCGCAGAGACTTCCGAGCCGGCCTGTGTGAAGCGAAAAATGTTGTCGATGAAAAGCAAAACGTCTTTTCCTTCTTCGTCCCTGAAATATTCCGCCATCGAAAGCGCCGATAGTGCCACTCGCTGGCGCGCGCCCGGCGGTTCGTTCATCTGCCCGAAAACAAGCGCCGTTTTGTCGAGCACGCCCGAATCTTTCATTTCATGATAGAGGTCGTTTCCTTCGCGCGTCCGCTCTCCCACTCCCGCGAACATCGAATAGCCGCCGTGTTCCGAAGCAATATTGCGGATGAGTTCCTGGATGAGAACCGTTTTCCCCACACCTGCTCCTCCAAACAAACCGATCTTTCCGCCTTTCAAGAACGGACAAATGAGATCAACCACTTTGATTCCGGTTTCCAAAATTTCCGCTTCAGTCGACTGCTCGAAAAATTCCGGCGCCGGCCGATGGATCGGAAATCTTTTTTCCGTCACCACTGCCGGCATCCCGTCAATCGGCTCGCCCAGCAGGTTGAACATCCGCCCGAGCACTTCTTTTCCGACCGGAACCGAGATCGGCGCGCCCGTGTCGACCACTTCCATCTGGCGTTTGAGTCCGTCAGTGGAACCCATGGCCACCGCCCGGACTTTATTCGAACCGAGGTGCTGGTTGACTTCCAATACAAGGACATTCGATGTCCCCTTGGACATCGAATGTCCAAGTTGTACTTCCAACGCCGAATATATTTCCGGAAGATCTTTCTCGAATTCGACGTCGACAACCGGACCGATGACCTGGGATATTTTTCCTTTGTTCATATAAATAAAGTTAAATTAAATTATCACTGTTCCAATGCCGCTCGCCCGGCGCTGATTTCCGCGATTTCCTGCGTAATGCCGGCCTGGCGGATCTGGTTGTATATGAGAGTCAAATTGTCCACCATGTCCGTCGCCGCATCCGTCGCGCTCTGCATCGCCACCATCCGCGCCGATTCTCTTGAAGCGTTCGATTCCAAAATGGCGTGATATACTTGCATCTCAACCAACCGCGGCAAAATTTCCGTGAGAACTGTTTTCGCATCCGGCTCGACTTTGTATTCCATCGGCGGCTCGTTGAGACCGTACTCTTTCGCCAAAACATCAATATCCGCGAGCTGCTTTTCGATATCCACTTTCGAGACCGGCAGGATCTGGCGAAGCTTGGGATGCTGGACCACGGCGGAGACATAGTCGGTAAAAGCGATCACCACTTTGTCGTATTTTTTCGCGCTATAATCGTCAATGACAATTCTCGAGAGCGCCCGGACGTCAACGATACCAGGAAGATAGGTGAGGTCATCAAACGTCGCCACAACATTTTTCCCGAGTTTGCGGACGGCCGCCGCGCCCTTTTTCCCGACAGTGATGAAATCAATTTCAATTTCGCTGTCGGGAACCGGTTTGAAGTCACCAAAATTATGCAAATTTTTTTCACTTCGCGCGCTTCAAGCAGGTCGACTGGATAGTTTTCAAACGCGCGGGCCATATTCGTGAGCACTCCCCAGGCGCTGTGCGCGTAGGAACGGATGGCCAAAACCGACGCCACTGCCCGGCGCATCTTCGAAGCCGCCACCATTTCCATCGCGCGGGTGATTTTTTTCGTATTGTTCACCGATTTTATCCGGCGACGTATTTCACGAGATCCAGCTGCCATAATCTTCCAACAGACAAGAGCTCAAATCTTGTCTCATTAAAATAAATTCTAATCAGTGACAAGAGTTGAGCTCTTGTTGTTTCCGTACACTTCTTTATACTCCTCGATTGCTTTTTTGAGCTTTGTTTCCGTTTCTTCTGTCAGCTCTTTTTTCTCTTTTATAAGCCCCAAAACATCGCTTTTCATATCCTTCATATACTTGTGGAATTCCGCTTCCCATTTCTGAACATTTTCAACAGGGACATCATCGAGGTATCCGCCGACGAGCGCAAAAAGAATCGCCACCTGGTTTTCGACCGGCATCGGGACGTATTGATCCTGTTTCAAAATTTCAACCGTCCTCCGTCCGCGCTCAATCTGACTGCGGGTTGCTTCATCCAGGTCTGACCCGAATTGCGCGAAGGCTTCAAGCTCGCGGAACTGGGCCAGATCAAGCCGCAATTTCCCGGCCACTTTTTTCATCGCCTTGATCTGGGCGGAAGAGCCCACGCGCGACACCGAAAGACCGACATTCAACGCCGGACGGATGCCCTTGTAAAAAAGATCGGATTCGAGATAGATCTGTCCGTCCGTGATGGAGATGACATTGGTCGGAATGTAGGCGGAAACATCGCCGGCTTGCGTTTCGATGATCGGAAGCGCCGTGATCGATCCGCCGCCCATTTCTTTCGACAGTTTCGCGCTCCGTTCAAGCAGTCGCGAATGCAGATAGAAAATATCTCCCGGATAAGCCTCGCGTCCCGGCGGACGCTTGAGAAGAAGCGAAACTTGGCGATAGGCCCAGGCGTGCTTCGAGAGATCGTCGTATATCACCAGGACATCTTTTCCCTGGTCCATAAAATATTCTCCCATCGCGCAACCGGCATATGGGGCGATGAAGGAAAGGGCGGCCGGATCGGAAGCTCCCGCGATGACGACGATCGTATAGGCCATGGCGCCCCGCTTCTCCAGTTCCGCGACAATTCTCGCCACTTTCGATTCCTTCTGTCCGATCGCCACATATATGCAGATGACATCCTGCCCCTTTTGGTTGATGATCGCGTCGACGGCCACGGCGGTTTTTCCGGTTTGGCGGTCGCCGATGATGAGCTCGCGCTGTCCCCGGCCGATCGGGATCATCGAATCGATTGCCTTGATCCCGGTCTGAAGCGGCTGCTTCACCGATTCGCGCTCGATCACGCCCGCCGCAATTTTTTCGATCGGATAATTTTTCCGGCCGGAGGCTGGTCCGCCTTGGGCGGATAATTCCCCTTTCCCATCAATTGGTTTTCCTAAAGGACTGACCACCCGTCCGATCATTTCTTCGCCCACCGGCACGGACAAAATTTTTCCGGTCGAACACACCGTGTCTCCTTCTTTGATCTTTTCATATTCGCCGAGGATCATCGCTCCGACCTGGTCCTCTTCAAGGTTGAGCGCGACGCCATACACAGATTCGCCCTTTCCGACAAACTCTAACATCTCACTGGCCATCGCGTCCGAAAGGCCGGACACGCGGGCAATCCCGTCGCCCACTTCAACAACCCGCCCGACTTTCTCGGATTTGGTTTCGGCCTTGAAGCCTTCAATTTGTTTTTTGAGAGACTCGATGATAAAGTCTTTTTGCATAATTTGAAAATTTGAAATTAATTAGATAGTATTTTTTTCAATTCCCCTAGTCTTCCTGCGATACTTCCGTCTAAAATTTCATCCCCTACTTTCAAAACCATCCCGCCTTTGATACTCGGATCAATAATATTTTTCAAAATTACTTCTCCGGCGCTGCTTGTCCGCCGATGAGGAGGATATTTTTTTTCAATATATTTTTTCACTTTTTTTTCCATCTCGCCGGAAATTTTTTCAGCCGTCACAACTTCCGCTTCGACGATGCCATTTTTTTCATTATAAATTTTCCCGAAATGTTCAATCACTTTCCCGGCCAATTTCAGCTTTCTTTCTTTTTCCATGTGGCGCGCAAAATCGGCGATCGCCTTTTCGATTTCCGGCTTCGATTTCCCGTCGGTCAAATCATAGAGGGTTTGGGCGTATTGTTGAGCACTAACGCGCATTTCGTTTTATTCGAGATCCAATCTCGAGTATACTCGAGATTGGATCTCGAATTTATAGCAATGATTTTTCTATCAACTCCTTGTCTTTCTTCTCATCCATCTTCTCCCCAACAATCTTTTCCGTTGCCGCCACGACCAAGCTTCCGATTTCCGATTTGATCTCGGCGATGGTTTTCTGCTTTTCCTGCTCGATCTGCGCTTTCGCGTCGGTGATGATCTTTTCCGATTGCAGCTTGGCTTCGAGCGCAATTTCCGATTTGGCTTTTTCCGCCTGCTCCCGGGATTTTTCGACGATTTCCTTCGCTTCCGTCCGGGCATATTTCAAAATTTCTTTCTGCCGCTCTTCGCTTTCGGCCAGCTTTTTGTGCGCGTCTTGGGCATCTTTCAAACCCTTTTCGATCTTCTTCTGCCGTTTTTCCAGCATGGCAATGATCGGCCCGTAGGCGAATTTCCAGAGCACGAAAAGCAGCACCAGAAAGTTGACGATCTGGGCGATGAGAAGTTTCCAGTCTATTCCGAGTTTAGTTAATAATTCATTCATATCTTTTTAGAAATTTTAGTTTCTCCCCCTGCGGGGGATCACCCGTAGGGTGACAATCTATTCCTAATTTTGATAAAAGTTCACTCATAGTTTTATAGAAGTTCTTAGTTTCTCCCCCTGCGGGGGATCACCCGTAGGGTGACAATCAATGCCAAGTTTTGTGAGGAGTTCGGACATAGTTTTCTCAAGGTCCGACCTTGGGGCGACCCCAAGGTCGGACCTTGTCGAATTTCGGACCTAGACAAATTTGATGATGAGCGCCACCACCAGCGCGTAGATCGCAATGGCTTCGGTGAAAGCGATCGCAAGAATCATCGCCGTCTGGATCTTGGGCGCCGCTTCCGGATTGCGTCCGATGGCTTCCATCGCCTTGGCCGCCAATTTTCCGATTCCGAGCGCCGGCCCGATGGCTCCGATGCCGATCGCGAGCCCCGCCGCAATGGACTTGGCTGCCACGTCGCTTCCGAAGAAGCTGGCCGCGGCATTCACCGCTTCTGCTCCCGTTGTTGGATCAACTGCCATAATATTGTGTTCTCTGCATCCCCTGCAAATCGACGGAATAATATTTTTAGCGTCGGATGAGTTGATGAGAGAAATTATTTAAAAATTACAAAATTAAAAATTCTAATGTGCCTCGGTGGCTGCCATCTTGAAAAAAACGAGCGTCAGCATCGCGAACACCAAGGCCTGGACGAATCCGACAAACAGTTCCAAAAACAAAAACGGCAGTGGAATGAAATATGGAACGAGAAACAGCATCACCATCAGGAGCACTTCACC
Organism: Candidatus Moraniibacteriota bacterium; assembly: GCA_026396255.1. Lineage (GTDB taxonomy): Bacteria > Patescibacteriota > Minisyncoccia > Moranbacterales > UBA11712 > JAPLXD01. Next base: position 14,637 of record JAPLXD010000019.1, read on the forward strand.
GGCAAAAATATTGCCGAACAACCGGAAGGAAAAAGAAATAAGTTTCGCGACTTCCGAAATGAGCTCAAGCAGTCCGACAAACGTCCCGACAAAATAGGGAGAACGGAAAGGACTGACAAAAAATTTCCCGGCGTATTTCCCGATGCCGATCGCCGCGATCCCGAGGACCTGCGCACTGATCACGCTGATGATGGCGATGGCGAGGGTGAAATTGAGATCGGCCGAGCCGCTGCGAATGAAAGGAACCAGGACCTGTTTTCCTTCTTCTATTTTGTTGATCCCGATCGTTCCCAATCCCGGCACCACCTCCACCCAGTTGACGAGGATCACGAAAATGAAAATGGTCGCCACGATCGGAAAAAATTTCTTCGACTGCTTGCGGTCCTGCGTGACAGAGTCCGCCAAATTCAAAAGGGCTTCCAGCACCGATTCAACGACATTTTGAAAGCCCCGGGGGACCAGACGAATTCTTGATTTCAGTATAAAGGAGAAAATGATGATAATCAAGCTGATGCCCAAAGTTACCACGAGGGTATTCGTGACGGGAAACGATCCTATATGGAAGAGTGACTCGGCAGCGATGGAGATGTTCATCGTATTTCTAAACATTCAATGTTGGGGCCGCCCTAACATTGAATGTTGAATTTCATAAAAAAAAGCTGCTATTCCTAAATCAGCCGTTCTTCCATCATTATATCCCTATTTCCCGATTATGTCCAGCGTTTTTTTGTAGACGAGCCAGGAGCTGACCGCGATCGAAACCAAGATACCGAGGAGCAAAAGCCAAGGAGCCGTGCCCAGTTTTTTGTCCAAAAACCGGCCCAAAAGTGCCAGCGCGACGAGCGGCACGGCGATGGTATATCCCAGCTCCCAGGCAAGGCCGACGGCTGACCAGGATGAATCCGATTTTTGCTTTTTATCCGGCTTTATCGGATATTTTTTTTGCATAGATTATCGATCCCAAGTCCGGATCTTGGGGGCGCCCCAAGATCCGGACTTGGTGTTAATCTTCCAACATCAATTTTTCATCAATCTTTTTTTCCCGAAAATGTTTCATGTTTTCCTTGGCAAATTTCTTATAATCTTCTCCACTCTTGAAATCATCAAGGATTATTTTCTTCCCGCTATCACAGAGGCCATTCTTTCTTTTCCCGATGTATTCCGGGAAACTGCACCAGCGATAGACTTCGGACCGTGCGATCCCGTGCACTTCGCTGTTGCAGTTGACGTAGGCGGAGAGATAGAGGAAGTTATTCGGCTGAATCAAACTTGCTTTGAACTTTCCCTGGAACAAAACGCCATTTCTTTTGTATTTCTTATTGAAATACATTGTATAGCCTGTTCCTAGTCGGTGCATAAAATTTTCAATACCTTTCTCGGTATTCTGTTGAAGAATAAAATGGTAATGATTGGGAAGTATTGAGTAACAGCAAATTTCAACTAGTGTCCCAAACCCAAGGCCGAACCTTGGGGGCGCCCCAAGGTTCGGCCTTGGGTCTCTTAGAAATGTTTTCAGATCCGCGCTTGGATTGGTAGTTTTGTAATCTCTCCACTGCTGCATCAATCCGTCTTTTTCGAAATTCATCAGTTCCATTGAAAGCAAAAAGCGCTGATAATCCGAGTTGTCTAAAAAAATTTTCCGCTTGTCTGTACCCCGGTTATAAATGTGGTAAAAATTTTCTTTTGCAAACTGAAGCTTCCTCATATTTGTTTCTTCCCAAGGCTCGGCCTTGGGGGAGATTATATTGATTATTTTTGGGGCGTTATTTGTTTTGTATATAGTGAAATATGGATTTTCAATTAAGCTGAATTTGATGAAATAACCTGATTCGGGCGATTCTCCATTATTTCTCTATTCTTAAAACAAATAACGCTTGTTTGACTAAGGCTAAGCCTTCGGAGCGTCCTAAGGCTTAGCCTTGGCTTTTTTGTAGGTTATTTGAAATTCACGTTGGTTTTGAAATTCACGTTTTTTCTTATGTAAATCGGAGTTTTATACTTCACATAAACACTATAATGCCGTTGTATCTGGGCCGGTTCGCCATACGGATTAGGCCAGTTCCGTCTTGTCCAATAGTAGGTATCGCCAATCGTGCTACTTGCATCATAGTAAATTGTGAACGCCCCTGTGCCACCTGGGTCTCCCATACCAATCCAATATTTTGTCCCACTAATAAGGTTACCATACACAAGGGTGCCGGTCGCCAGTGTCTCAACCCATGCGGCAGCCACTCCCATTGCTGACCCGCCAGAATTTAAATAAGCCAATCTGGCACCCGGCTTATTGGTTACTAAATTAGCGTATAACGCCGGATTGAGATTATTTGAGCCAGAATAGTTCTTACAGTAGGCTAAAATTGAATAAAGCGCCCCATTATTGGTTGGCAACGCTGGAGCCGAATCCCCGGCTGCCGATCTCATTAAAAAAATGCTATTTGCGTTATTACCTGGTGTTACCCCAATATGGTCATACCCGAACTCCAGCCCCGCCGCGTGAGTGACGGGATAGACGGCTTTGTCCAGAAAATCCTGGGGAATGGTGACAGTCAGCAGTCCGGCCTTTTCGTCAATATGCAGGTCGCCCCAAACCCAATTGCCTGTGGCGTCCTCGATTTTGGGCCGGAAAATATGAAACGCTTTACCGGTCATATAATTCTTGCCGCCCAAGGCGGAGTAGTCGCCGGATCTTCCACCTTTATAATAAACCGCGTACGATCCCACCACGTTTTCAGGGCGCTGGGAGCCCTGCGCGATTTCTTCCGGGGTCAGCGCCGGTTGATAAAAGAAATCCAGATTTTCGGTTTCGATGCCCAGCGACACGACATTTGTGGCCGGCTTTTCTTTGAGAACGATATCGTATTCAAATCCCCCTTCGGGACGCTCTTGGCTCGCCGGCAAATTTTCCAGACTGTATCCGATTTTGGGCGTATCAAACTTGATCTTGTCCTTTTCGAAGCTTACTGTCTTGTCTCTGGCGGCAATTCCGTCGAGATTCGGCTTCAATGTCATTTTCGTCTCGTCCCAGCGCGACAAGGTCAGCTCCGGCAAAACAACACGCGCGGATTTGTCCCCCACCTGCACCTTGACCCCGTTTTCTTCCTTGGACTCGGCCACAAATGATGCTCCGTCGACTTTGTAATCCCCTCCCAAACTCTCTTGGGCGGATTTGTCAATGGAGGCTATTTGGTCCGCTTGGTTGGTTTGACCGGCTTGGTTGCCTTGATCTGACGTCGGCGCCGGCGAATCCGCGGACTGGACATTTTGCGAATCAACCGACTGTTCTTTTTTCGCGGAAATTTCTTTTGGAGAAGAGCGCCAAAATACCACGCACACCAAAACCGCTGCGACGAGCAGGAAAAAAATTGCGGCGATGATGTATTGTTTTTGTTTCATTGGTTTTTATTCAAAAATTGCGTTCTTTTTTTGAAAAGATTTTCGCCTATCTCACGGGAACAAATCTTTTATCAACGGAAATATTGTGGTATAATAATCTCGTCGTGGGGGTGGCTCGGTGCGGACTCAGGCTTATCATCCATGAGTCCGGGGGTTCGATTCCCCTCACCTCCATGACCCAATTGGTCATACACAACTTGAGACTTGACAGAAATTTCATTTCTGGTAGTATTATTAGTAGATGATAAGCCTGAGGTCCGCACCAGGTTGGTGCTCTCAAAGAATCCGCTATTTTGGCGGGTTTTTTGTTTTTTTCTAATTCACCACCAGCCAGTTGAATGTCATATCTTCCGCGGCCGGATCGCCGTCGAATTTCACTTTGAAACTTTCGCCGGGGACGATATCTTTTTCTTCTTTTCCGACATAACGAGAATTACGGCAGAGAGGATAATATAGTTTTTTTTGGAGAGAGGATTTGTCATTGATCTAAAATTGAAAACTGATTTTCCAAAAGCCACTTCCAGAGAGGGACGACCAATATGGCCTTTCCGCCCGATCTTCTGATTCCTTCCTCATCGCGGGTGATAATCAGCCCCTTTTTCAGTTTGAATTTTTCCATCGCTTCCAGAAGGCCATCGATTTCTCTCTTTTCCGTTTTGGAATTTCCGAGTCCTTCCGTCACCTGAATAGCCTCTCCCGCTTTCAGGCCATTCCGCACCAAAAAATCACATTCTTTTTTCCCTTTGAAATAAAAAACATCAGCGCCCCTTCTCTTCAGCTCAATGAAGACCAGATTTTCGATCATTCGTCCGACATTTTCGGAAAACCGGAAAGCCACCGCATTCACTATTCCAGTATCGACGCAGTATATTTTTCTGTCGTTTATGATTTGCTTTTTTACCGAATAATCAAATTTGAACAGGCTATAAAAAAGATAGGCTTCTTCAAAATAATCGACATAGTTTTTGACCGAGGTGACACTTCTGATGCCCAGCAAGTTCCGAATACTATTGAAGCTCACCGGGGTGGAGACATTGGAAAGCAAAAACAAGGCAACATCGCGGAAACCCTTGGTCTCCCTGATTTTGAACCGGACCAGCAGGTCTTTCATAAGAACATCCTGATAGAGCTGTTTCAGCTCTTCCTTGTTCCGACTCACGACCACTTCCGGAAATCCCCCGTACTCCATATATTGATTGAGGCGCCGGCGCAGCAAACCTTTTTCCACGGTTGTATAATTTTTTTTGGCCGGAAAATCATGAAATTTCAAAAACTCGCGGAAGCTGAATGGATAAAGTTCAAACTTGATGTGCCGGCCGGAAAGCGTCGTCGCAAGCTCCGAACTCAAAAGCTTGGCATTCGATCCGGTCACGAATATTTTTTTTCCGTCTTCAAATAGGCGGCGCACGAATTTTTCCCAGCCGGAAATATTTTGAATCTCATCGAAAAGGTAGACCTCTTGCTCACCGTACAGCTCCAGAAATGTCCCATAGAGAGCATTGAAGTCTTGGTGCGAAAAATCAAGCATTCGTTCATCCTCAAAGTTCAGATAGCTGAAGCTCGAAAAACCGAGAGAAATTTGCTTGAGCAAAGTTGATTTTCCGCTTCTTCGGATTCCTGATATAACGCTGATTTTTCGGCTCGTCAGAAATTTTTGAGGAAAATTGCGCGGAACAAAACCATCCCGGCTTTCGAAAGCGGAACGCTGATCGACAACTATTTCTTTGATTAATTTATTATTCATTATAAATGTCTAATTTTATTATATTTTATGTATTATAAATGTATATTATCTAAGAGTATCCGTCAAGATCAACTGGTGTTTTCCCAAGGCTAAGCCTTGGGAGATTCTATTTCTCTTCCACGATCCACCAGCTGAACTTGACCGACCCGGCGGTTTCTTTGTCGAGCGTGATTGTGAAACTCTTGCCGTCATCGACTGAAGAAATGATCCAGTTGACCGGAACCGATCCGACCGGAGTCACCATGATCTTCGCCGAAGATGTCGCCGCTTTGGTCAAAACTTTCACGGTCTTGCCGTCGCTCGGCACAGCCGCCTTGCCCGTCACATCATCGATTCCATCTCCATCAGCGTCAACCGGAACCGGATTGATGGTCGCGTCGCCCATTGTCGGCGCGTCCGTACCTTTTTCATTTTTCACCGTATAGGCTCCCGCCACAACTGCTTTGGCTTCAAATATTCCCTTTAGAATAGCGTTTCCGCTCGCGTCCATTGTGATCACATTGGCGGGGATTTCTCCGCCCGCAGTGATGGTAAGAGTCGCAATCTTCGCTTCAAGATCATCGATGCGGTTGTTCAGCAATTTGTCATTTCCGTTCAGCAATTCGTAAGCAGTATTCAATTCTTTCAAAAACTTATTCTCCATATCAGCCAGATTGTTTTCTTGAGCTTTAAATTTTTCTTCCGCGACAGTGAGACGAGCCTCCAAATCGGCTTTTTCGGCGTCGGACAATGAGTATTGAGTATAGAGTATTGAGTATTGAGTATCAAGATTGGCGACTTGCGAAGAAAGATCCGCGTATTGGTAATTCAAATTTGAAATTTCCGCTTGTTGCTCATTGTTCACTGTTCGCTGTTCACCAATCGCCGAGTCATGAAGCGCGAGCTTGGTGTCGACGGCCGAGAAGTTGCTCGAGATGACGGTCAGATTTTCATCGACGGATTTTTGGAGCTGTCCGACGGTTTCGACGTTTTGGGAAGTCTTGAGATTGACGTCGGAAATTTGCGTATCCTGCTGGGTGTTCTTTGTTTGCTGTTCGACAATAAGTCCTTGCTGCTGTTTCACCGCGTTG
>JAPLXD010000001.1 GCA_026396255.1 Candidatus Moraniibacteriota bacterium
GATTTGCCTTGCCGAACCATTTGAACAGCTCTGGCTCGAAGCTTGGGCATCTTGGGATTCGTTGTGTAGGGCATATGGAAACGCTTAATTGTTAGCTGGTTATTATACCAGAAAACGTTTCCAAGCTATTGAACCATTACGGCGGGGTTGACATTCTCCCCACTTTGGTGTAATATTATATACAGTAATCGAGTTAGGCGTATCACCCCTCACCACTTTTACTTTTATGCATTATGTATATCTCATAAAGAGCATAAGCAAAAATGAGATTTATATAGGTTGTACAAGCGATCTTAGAAATAGGATAACGGAACATAACAAAAACAGGGTCGCATCCACGAAACATAAAGGGCCATGGGATATCAGATATTATGAAGCTTTCTTTTGCAAATACGATGCCTATAAAAGAGAAAAAGCACTAAAGAGGCATGCGAGAGGGACACAGGAGCTAAAGAAAAGATTATCTGGAAGTTTAAAGTAAAAGTGGTGAGGGGTAAAAGTCGTTCGCCTAAGTGAGAGCTATCCCGGGCAAAAAGTCTCTGGATTATTAACAAATTAGGCGAAACGAAAAATGGACTATCAAAATCGTCCTCAACGGCAGCTTTTCGACTGCACCGAACTCAACCTCACTTGTACTGAGTGCGGAACAGCGATCAAAGAGCTTCCCTTCCAGCCGACCAAGCGCGATGACGACACCTATGGCAGAATCTACTGTCAGGAGTGCAACCGGGCGCGCCGCAAGGACTTCGGTGGAAACAGAGGCGGATTCGGTGGCGGTGGCGGCCAAAGAAGCCGGTACTAATCGAACCCAAAAGACAATCCCCAATCCGGGGGTTGTTTTTTTGTGCAAAGAAAAAACCCGCCGCAGTCGTTCAGATGAAAAAGATTGGCAATATTTTTTGGGAAAAGTTAGTATAATAATAGTGAAACTGAATTGATTCTATGAAGAGAACCATCAAAATTTTGATTTGGATAGTCCTGATTGCCGGAGCGGCTTCGCTCTTGGAGCTTTTTGTTTTGCGGAAAAATATCAAACAGCCAGCTCCACAAGTGCCAAACAATATTTCAAACCAACAGCAGACTGGTGCAACAAATTCAATGGCTTCAGTCATCGCAGATACCCCGACTGCGACGAATTCTGATCCCGTTCCCACATCCAACACTGCGCCTGATACGGCTCCGGCCAGCCCCTTTCCCGCGAAATTTCTTCTCCCAGTCCTCTTCTATTCCCAAGCACCGCTTTCGAAGTGGGACGCTTTTCACGAGGAGATGTGCGAAGAGGCTTCGATTCTGAACGCCGGACTTTATCTTGAAAATAAAACTTTGACGAAGGGCCAGTTTGAAGCAGAACTTCAAAAAATACAGAAAATCGAAAAAGACAATGTCGATGAATGGAAAAGTACAACCGTCGTCCAAACCAAAAAATGGGCGGATATATATTTTGGAGACACGCTAAGTATAAAAATAATCGACAATCCGACCATCGAGGATATCGAAACCGAGATCGCCGCCGGCCATCCGGTGGCCGTCCCGCTCTCCGGCCGCGATATCGGCAATCCCAATTTTACTCCACCCGGTCCGGTCTATCACATGCTGGTCGTGAAAGGCTATGACACCCAAAATTTCATCACGAATGATGTCGGCACGCGCAAGGGTGATTCGTACACTTATGCAAAAGACGTGATTATGAAAAATATGCATGACTGGAATCCACAAGATATCCACCTGGGGGCGAAAAGAGTGCTGGTTTTGTACAAATAACGGATCCAATTCGGCGGAAAAGATGGTTTGCGCTCAAAACTTATTCCATATACAATAATATAAGTTAATCGCTTAAAAGAATATCAAATAATGTTCTGTTTCGTTGACTTCCGCAACAGGCCTCAATACAAATACACTTTCCATTCCCGTGAAAAGGCCCGGGAGTATCTCCGCAAAATACAAAACAACCCCCTGGGAGCAACAGTCATTCACGCCGACGGCCGGCGGGAATATTTTGCCAGTGGTGTGCCGGCCAATTTATTGAAATCGGGAAGTGATTTCCAAATCGAAAAAGGCTGTCATGTGAAATACAAGATCCGTCCGCTCGCCGTCCTGGATGGCATCGCTTCAAATCGTTCAAAAGGAAAAACTTCAAATATTTCCAATTGGAAAAGCCTCAAGTCTTCTCCTCTTTTCATGCTCGGCAATCTGAAGTTCTCGGCTTGCCTCCTGATCATCGCCCTCTCCGCCTTTTCTTTCACCTATCTTTTCCAAAAAAACTTTGGGCGGTCCGCCATGGCGGAAGAAGTGTCCGCCCTAAAGGGGCGAGATCTCGCCTCGGGCGAAAAAAATTCGGGCGGGATCGTTTTGGGCGCGACGGACAGCCGGGTTGATGATTCAAACAATCAGCTCGCCGACGACAGCAATCCCCTCCAGCTTGCCGATGAAGACATTGTCATGAATCTCATCGCCAAAATAGACGACGAACAGCACGCCGACTTCACCAATGAAATCCTCACCTATCTCAAAGGTCGTCCGATGGAGAATATGGCGCCATATATCGCGAAACAGCCGAGAATCGTCGCCGCCTTCATTGTCGGTATTGCCATGAAGGAAAGCAAGTTCGGAACCTATGCCCCGCACGACGCCAATGGAAACGACTGCCACAACTATTGGGGCTACCGTGGGCCGGAAAACACGACCGCGTCGGGCTACAGCTGTTTCGCGACGCCCGAGGCCGCCATCCAGGTCATTGGGAGGAAAATAAACAAGCTCGTCGCCGGAGGTATTTCCAACCCGGCCGAAATGATCTCCTGGAAATGCGGTTCGACCTGTTCCTGGGATGATCCTGCAAACGTCCGCAGCTGGATCGCCGACGTGGGCATCAATTTCTATAAACTGAACAACAAGCAGAATTCGTAGAAAATAATAGCAAGAGCAGGGTTGTACCCTGCTCTTTTTGTTTGCCTATTATCGCCAATATGAGGAGCAAGGTACAACCTTGCTCCTGCCGCTGGGGAGGACAAATTTTTCGCAAATAAAAAAGGGGCAAAGCCGTTAAGCCTTGTCCCATTCACCTGTTCCATGCTGTTTACTCTTTAAAGACGGTACAGGTATATAACCATGAATACAGCAAATCCCAGGACAAATATACCAAACCGAATAAGACCAGCTCTCTTTTTCATTAGAACTTCCTCCTTACATATTTTTGGATTTTTAATTACTGATTCCAGCCCCTTACTATAACAAAACAGCCATTTTTGTCAACCCTTGACAGGGTTTTGAGGTATGCTAGGATGCCTCTTGTGCAGTGAAAAAGGGGTATATGTGATACGCCTTTTTTTGATGCTCCGTCCGTCGAATATGAAAGACTATTAAAACCGGGCTGCAAGCTATTTTCGGCTTATATAAGGTCATTTTAGCCCAAGCTAAGAAATAACCATCACCTGATGAGTAACTTGGTAAAATCCACTAATTTTGGGGGGATTTATGCCAGATCTCTACACGCAGAAAACTACGCAACCAGCGAAACAAATCGTTTTCGCAAATATCAAAAATTCGCCGGACAGCTTGAGAAATATCAGAAAATATTGCAAAAAAGCTGGAGAAAAACGAGAAACGCCTTACTTTCAATAAAAAACAACCTGCAAAGCCACCTTTCCGAGAAACAAGAGCTTTATTGGCCGATTCTGATCGCCATCACTCTCTTGCTTGTCGTCTTCGCTTCCAGGGTCGCTTTCGCCGAAACTGGCGGCGCGCCGAACAGTCTGCCGATTTCGGACAATTCGAAACTGAACCTGATCGGTTTTAAAAAGACTCCTGATCCGGTGAAAATGTCTCCCGCAATCGCCCAAACTGCGCCGCAAGATGAAAGCAATTCGGAAATTGAATCTCTCAAAAACGACGTTGCCGGCATCGTGAAAAATACTCCGATGGCCGCGATGATCGATCCGATCTCGGAAAAAGACCGCATCGTCGCCGCCTTCATTGTCGGAATTGCCATGAAGGAAAGCAAATTCGGCGCCTATGCTCCGCATATCGGCGGACGGGACTGCTACAACTATTGGGGACTGAAAGCCGGTGGCAAAACCACCGCGGGCGGCTACAGCTGTTTCAGCTCACCAGAGGAAGCCGTGAGCGTGGTCGGGAAGACCGTTGAAAAAATGATCGCCAAGGGCGTCCACACTCCCGCCCAGGCTATTTCCTGGAAATGCGGAGCTTCCTGCGCCGGGCAAGGCGCTGAAGATGTCCGCAAATGGGTCGCCGATGTGGCCGTGAACTTCAATAAAATCAATTCGTAATAAGGTTTGACCTTGAGGAATTCCGAGAGCTTTTCTCGAGGAAGGTAAAGGTCGAACCTTGAAAAAAGCAAAGACGCCCGACCAGGGCGTTTTTGTTTTGCGTTTGACATAAAATAGAAAGAATCTAATATATAGTCAGTCCTTTAACACTGCCGGAAGCATGTCCGCATTGCGAGACGGTTGCTTGGCAGACAATATATTTTTAAAACTCAAAAACCGGAGGCAAAAAATGGTGACATCAGCATGGGAACTATTCAAAAAGGATTTCCAGAAGGGTCAATTTGTGGTCATCATCACCGAAGATGATCGTTTGGATTGGGGACTCCTTCACTTCGATGAAGTTGATGTGGGAATGCTGACTCTCGCTTCGGGATTGCGACCCGCCCGCACATATCACTGGAATCAAATAATCTTCATGGCTCACGGTGGGTTTCCGGTCAGGAAGATTTTCGGAAAGTATCCGGAAAAAGACCTCATTACCACGGAAGATGTCCCCGGTCTTTTTCGGGCAGCTTTGGCCCAGGAAAACCTGGAGGCCCTGCAGCAAAAAGCAGACGCCGCTCGCGTTATCCTTGGAATTGACTTGAAAGAAATTGCACCGAATTTTGCAACGACCCGGGCGGAAATGAGGGATGAAGAACGATATTTCAAAGACGATCTCTTCAGACTCAAATTTGGCGATCCGTTTGAGGTCGAAGCCTGTCATATGCGGCTGTTCAATGCCGGCAATATCGGGCCACGCTTCTACCTGAACCCCGCCGAAGAAATCCTGCGGATGATGTCAAAAGACGGAGCGATAGCTCATCTCTGGCAGATAATCAACGTTTTTGAGGTCGAGATCGTTCGTCCTTAGGGGATTTCGGTAATATCTCATCCGCAAAAAGCCATTTTCTATTTACAGCTCAATGGGCTGTAAACAAGATTATGGCTTTTTTATATGAAAAAGACCCCC
>JAPLXD010000057.1 GCA_026396255.1 Candidatus Moraniibacteriota bacterium
ATCACTGAATATGTGAAATACTACAATCAAGAAAGACAGCAGTGGAATTTAAAAAAGATGACCCCTGTGAACTACAGAAATCATCTTTTGACTTGCGTCTGACCTTTTTTACTTGTGTCTACTTCAGAGGGTACACTTCATGGGAGGCTCCTTGATTATTTCAGGTTGAAACTTTCGATTATTTTGTCCGTGAGATTGCATTTGGCCTCGATGCTTTTCGGACAATCCACCGGTTTTGTGTAGGTGTAGACCTCTTTATCACTTTTGACTATCAGCGTTCCCGCCGCATCGCAAATATCGCTTTTGTTTTTCCGGCAACTTTTTTCAACAGCGGACCATTCATCGGCGCTGAATTTTCTGATCGTCAGGATGTCTTTGTTCTGCTCGTCAAAATTGTTTGATTTCACTCCAGAGAGCGGAACGAACATCCGGAAGTATTGGTCTGAAAGCGAATCGTCCGTGAGACTCTTCACTTCGCCGATCTTATAGACCCACTGGCCGAGTTCGGCCGGAACGGTGAGCTTGAAATCAAGCGCGCTGTCATTGAGCATCTGGCTGCTTGATTTTTGGATGCCGGAAACATTCCTCAACGGCGGAGTTGCGGTTGTCCCCATTTCCGCTTTCATTGCCGAAGAATTGTTCAACGAAAGAAGCAGCAGCAACGCAGAAAAAGTCAGCATCCCGATGAGAATCACGAGGGAAACTTTGAAACGCATATCTTTCCGGTGATTTTTCCTTGAAACCGAACCGATTTTTGCTTTTTTGACAATTGTTTTCTTTGATTTTGTTTTTGTCCTCCCGGGCATATATTTAATTTTATTTTTTATTTCAAGACTATTTCTGCCTTTATTATACCAAATAATCAAATTGCAAGCAACACCCTTATTTCCTCAGATTTTTCATCAGATCCTGATAGAATTTCAAATTGTGAATGGTCGCCAGGCGCCCCGCCAGCGGCTCTCCGACCGCGAAGAGATGGCGAAGATAGGCTCGCGTATAGTTTCGACAAGTGTAGCAGTCACAATTCAGATCAATCGTCTTGAAATCTTTTTTATATTTTGCGTTGGTGATGTTGATTGTCTGATAGAAAAGCCTTGGAGATTCGATCTCCATCGTGGAGATCGAATCTCCATTTTTCCAAACAAACAGCGACCCGTGCCGCGCGTTGCGAGTCGGGATGACGCAATCAAACATATCGATCCCGCGCGCCACCGCAAAGACGATTTCTTCGGGCCGGCCCAGACCCATCAGATATCGCGGCCGATCCTCGGGCAGCAGCGGCAAGACCCATTCCAAAATTTTCTTCATTTTTTCCCGGGGTTCGCCGACCGCCACCCCGCCGATCGCATAGCCATCGAATCCCAGCGCTAATAATTGCTTGGTAGACTCCTGGCGAAGATCTTTATACACAGAGCCCTGTACTATCCCGAATAGCAGAGGCCTATTATTTTTTTCTGTTTTTAATTTTGCGCTTTTGTTTTTCGCTTTGCGCTTTGCTCTTTGCGCTTTATCGAAATATTTCAAACAACGTTCCGCCCATCGCGTCTTCCGTTCCAAAGATTTTTTCGCATACTCCCGGCTGCATGGATACGGCGGACATTCATCGAGAACCATGATGATGTCGCTCCCAAGCGCCAGCTGGATCTCGATCGATTTCTCCGGCGTCATGAAATATTTTTTCCCGTCGGCCGGATCGCGAAACTCCACGCCTTTTTCGGATAGCTTGACACTATCCTTGTCACCTCTTCTTCCCGCCAGGGAAAAAACCTGATATCCGCCTGAATCCGTCAGCATCGGGCCGTTCCAATTCATGAATTTTTGCAAACCGCCTGCATATTTCACCAGCTTTTCACCCGGCCGGAGCCAAAGATGATAGGTGTTGCCAAGAATAGCCTCTGCGCCAAGCTCCCGCAACTCTTCCGGACTCAATTGTTTCACCGCGCCTTTCGTCGCAATCGGCAAAAAAAAGGGAGTGTTGATAACCCCGTGCATTGTTGATAATTTTCCAATTCTAATTTTATCAATCCGTCCAGTTATTTTGAACATAAAAAATTATGCTACATGTTACATGTTTCGTGCTACATAACTATGGCGTCACTTTCCCCATATCTCCCACTCCCAGATCTTCCGGGAGATTCGTATTTTTCGCGCCAAGCTTCAATTCAAGCGGCTGGTTGGTGAAAGAATCTTTGGCGGAAAATACCGTCTGCGTTACAAGCGGAGCAAAATCACTGACCTGGTTCGGCGTCGGGGTGACACCGAGCTGGAAAATGATTTCTTTCGGATCGGTGATCACGCCCGTTCCGGCGGCAAGGCTGCCCACGTTCCAGTCCAGTTCGTTTGTCCGATCGTTGTAGCTCATCGAAGCGTCCTTGGGAAGAAAATTGTTTTTCCATTTTACCCCCGGCGCGAGCGTCATAGCCACTTTCGCGTCCGTCACGTCGTTTGAAACGTTGGCTATTTTGAGATGCAGCGTGAAAGTCGTCTCCTGGCCGACTTTGGGAGGGATCGGGCCGGAGTTCACGATATCGGCATCGTTGAAAAATCCCTGAAGGCCGGCCAACAATTTCGAGTTCAATTTCACCTCGACCGAGTTGCTTGCCACAACCTTGTTTGCTTCATCGGGCGTGGGGATATCCGGACTGTCCATCCGGGCGACCGCCGAAAAGGAGAAATTTTTGTCTTTCAGCCCGGAAATAGGAATAACATCCTTCACGGGAATAGAGAAGCTTATTTCCCCCTGCGCGCCCGGAGAGAGCATCTTGAAATCCGGAATTTCGGAAGACTTCCAGGTGATGATTTTTTTGTCCCCGTCAAATTCGCCTTTTGTGCCCTCTGAATTGATCCTCGAATAGTCGAGGATGGGACTGTTCGCCTCAACCGAAAAAACAACATCCCGAAGGCCGATGGAGCCCGTATTTTGGTAGCTGATCTTGAAAGACACGGTGTCTCCGGCACTGACCGAGACATTTTCGCTTTTGCCATTGATTGTCTCTTTCAAGACGATCGGCGACCCGATGATCTTCACGACGCTGTCCGCTTCTCCGTATGAAATGAACGCGTTGTCCGATCCGATTTCTCCAATGGAAAACTTTGTCGTTTTTTGCTCATCTCTCGCTCCGGCAACCGTCCCATTGACCGTCGCTTGGCCTGATTGCCCCGCCGCCAAAGTCCCGACATACCAGATGTTGTTCCCTTGAGACGCCAAAGGATCAGAATTTGAAAAAGAAAAACCGTCCGGAAAATCGGCTTTGAGTTTGAGGTCGTTGAAATCTTCCTGTCCCGTATTTTGATATTTCACCACATAGGAAACGACGTTTCCCGACGCCGCGTTTTGCGGTCCGCTCACCTCGATCGTCAGCGGGCTTGAGGATATGAAAACGCTTGAATTCGCCTTGGCTTCGAAGGTCGAATTGAATGTTGACGGTTTATAATCAAGTTTGACCTCGAAATATACCAGCGCGTCGCTGGCTCCGAAAAACTTTCCCTGGATAGTAACCTTTCCGTTGGTTTTTCCCGCAATATTCCCGATGTTGAATTTGCTCGCACTCGGCCCTTCGCTTTCAAACTGCAGATTGCCCGAGGGCTTGAAATTTTCGGAATAGTTTATATACAGAACGGCCCCAGTGAGAGACGCCCGATTGAGATTTTGATAGTCAATGTCGAAACTGACGCTCTCGCCGCTCTTCACCTTGTCCGGGCCGGAAATGGAAATTTTCACCTGCTGCTCGGTGAAAGCGCTTTTGCGGATATACAGAGCCAGCCAGACTATTCCCGCCACAAGCACAACCGCGCCGAGGACGATCAAGGCTTTTTTGAGTATTTTTTTTCTCTTTTCTTTTTTTTCTTCCTGTTCCTTTATCCAGACCTCTTTTTTCTGCTCCAGGTTCTGCGTCTCCAGAGAATCCGCGGCAAAAGGAACCTCTTCCGCCGTGTGGGGGTTCAAAGCCCTTCTTTGCTCCAAATTCAAGCTTGGATCTTCCTCTCTTTGGTAGATTTTTCTTTCTGTTTCCTCGAGAGACATCTTACTGACCATTATATACTAAATCTTATTTCTTGGTAAATGAACATGCAGTGAGCTGAATTCTTCGTCTCTGTCAGCAATTTTCAATTTCAAATTTTCAATTTTCAAATCAAATCCAAATGACTAAATGTCAAAAAATTTTGGATTTTGAGCTTTGAGCTTGATTTGACATTTGAGCTTTGATATTTGGATTTAAAAATTATAGCGTTCAAACTCTCTTCTTATCCTCCCCAGACCTTTCAATTCCATTTCGCGCGCTTTCACTTTGAGAATTTTTTCGAGCGGGTTGGCGAGAAATATCCGAAGAAGCTTGATTTGGTCGGAGGATATTTTCGCCAGGTCCTGCTCGCCGGAAAAACATTTTCCGCAGACAATTCCGCCGCGACAAGCGGAAAAATATTTTTCTCCTTTTTCTTCGAGGCGCGCTTCGCACTTCGCGCACTTCATCGTTTCGGGACGGTTCCCGAGCGCGTCAAACAGCTTCCACCAAAAAGACTCTAGCAATATTTTTTCTTTATCCGCCGAGGCCTTGGCGAAGGCGGACAAAAATTCTTCCAGCAATTCAAAAACCTTTTCATCTTTTTCTTCTTCGGAAAAATGGAGCGTGAAAAATTTCAATATTTTTAAAACTTCGAACAGCTTTTCAAAGTTGTTCTTGATATTTTCAAAATTGTCGAGGGCAATCGCGCTCGTGATCTGCCCCATCCCGCGAGAGCGAGCAACATAGACCTCCGAGAGCGTCCCGGGCTCCAAGTGGCCGGCGAGCTTGGCAGTCTGTTTTCTAACTCCCCGCCCCATCGCCTTCACCACCCCGATTTCCTTTGTATAAAGGATATATATCCGGTCATATTCGCCGACGTCATTGGAGGACAAAATTATGGCCGTGTATTTTTGCATGGTTCAATTATATCATAAAAAGGGGGCCGCACTGTATGCCGAAAACAAAAAAAGAAATTCCATATCCTCCCGCTGGCAAAATCACGCATACGATCAAAATCAAGTACTCTTTTCTGTTTATTTGCGCCATATCGTCCTCCTTCGCCGGATTTCCGACTTAATAATGGGATGTTTGGAAGTCAACATCGAAAAAAGCAAGGCAGAACGCAAACAGAAGGAGGAAACCACCAATCCATTGACGCCTCAAATCCTCATCTGGAATTACGAGCGCCAAGACAATGATCCCGACAATTGCGCCGACTAGGCTAATGATATATTTCATCAGATTTCCCCCTTTTTCAAAGATCTCCCCGCAATGATATGCGAGGTTTTATATAAAAAATTTCCAATTCCCCTTATTATCTAAATCTCCCTAATTTTAAATCTTTTTCAACCACACTTTCACCGGCTCTGTTTCAAGCGCCACCAATTCCGAAATGTCGGCTTCAGGATCTTCGTGATCGCAGATATCCGCGGCGAGCGTTTCTTTCGCGATCAGCTCCCCGAATTTTGCAAAAATGTCATTGCCTCCTTGATAGCACAATCTTATCCGGTTGTCGACCTGAAACCCGGCACGTTTCCGCAGTTCCTGGATGCGGCGCACCAACTCGCGCGCTTCGCCTTCCAGCCGCAGCTCGTCCGTGATCTTCGTGTCCAGTCCCACTTCCCAGTTGATTTCTTCCTCGCGGACAAATCCCGGCTCTTCGGCAACGCCGCCGGAAAAATCGATCTTTTTGACGTTCACTTCTTCTTTGATGAGCTCACCCAAATCCCCCCCGATATCTTCATTGACTTTGAGTTCCGCGAGAGGCTGGCGGACTTTGATTCCGACTTTGGAGCGCGCCGCGAGCCCCATCTTCACAAACCGCCTTGTCAGCTGCATTTTTTCGTTGAGGTCATCGTCGATCAATTTTTCATCGGCTGTCGGAAAATCAGCCAGATGGACTGATTCCTCGCCGGTGAGATTTTTGTATATTTCTTCCGCCACAAACGGCGTGAACGGCGCCATCAATTTCGAAAGTTCGACGAGAACGTAGTGCAAGGTTTCATAGGCTTGGTTTTTGTCTCCGTCGTTTTCGCTTTTCCAAAATCTTTTCCGGCTGCGACGGACATACCAGTTGGAAAGATTGTCAATGAAAACAGGAAACAAGCGCGCCGTTTTGTTCAGCTCATAATGCTCCATATGCTGATTGACGTTCTTGATCAGCGAATTCAGTTCGGAAATTATCCACTTGTCTAAAAGATTTTCAGTTTGTAATGGGTTGTTTGAATTTTTTGGCTCGAATTTGTCGATATTCGCATATAAAACGAAAAAAGAATACGTATTCCAAAGCATCCGGAGCATTCCTCGCACATTTTCGGCCATATCTTTTTCGGAAAAAGTCAGGTTTTCCGCCGCAACGACTGGTGAATCCATGAGATAATAGCGCAGCGCGTCCGCCCCGTATTTTTCCATCATTTCCGAAGGATCGGGATAATTTTTGAGCCGCTTGGAAAGCTTCTTGCCGTCTTCTCCGACCACAATGCCGTTGACGATCACGTTTTTATAGGCTTTCGAATCTTTAATGGCTGCCCCGATAGCATGGAGATAATAGAACCAGGCTCGGGTCTGATCCACTCCTTCCGCAATGAAATCCGCCGGAAAACTTTTCTCAAAAATTTCCTTGTTCTCAAAAGGATAGTGTGCTTGCGCATACGGCATTGAACCGGAGTCAAACCAGGTGTCCAAAACATCCGGAATTCTTTTCATGCCGCCTTGGCATTTTTCACATTTGAAAGTGATTTTGTCGACGATGTGTTTGTGAAGATCCGTGATTTTTTGACCGGATATTTTTTCCAGTTCCGCCACGGATCCAAAAACTTTCATCTCTCCACACTCGCATTTCCAAATCGGAATGACGGACGCCCAAAATCTTTGGCGGGAGATGGACCAGTCGCGCGCGCCTTCGAGCCACTTGCCGAACCGGCCTTCCTTGATATGCGCCGGCGACCAATTGATGTCTTTGGCGTTCTCGAGCATTTTCTTTTTTATTTTCTCGACGCTCACAAACCAGGAAGACGTCGCATAATTCAGCAGCGGCGTGTCGCACCGCCAGCAGTGCGGGTAGCTGTGTTCAAATTGTTTTTTCGCAAACAGTAAGTTCTTTTTTGCGAGATATTTGATGATCTCCACATCCGTTTTTTGGCTGTCTTCAATCGGCTTCACATCGAGACCCTCGAAATCACGCGCTTCCGGACGGATCGTCCCGTCCATGTCGACATGCGAGACAAATGGCAAATTATATTCCTTGCCCAAATTCATATCATCTTCCCCGAACGCGGGTGCGATGTGCACAATCCCCGTCCCCTCAACAGTGGTCACAAAATCCGCCGGATATATTTTCCACCCGTTCTCGCGGTTTTTCAAATTTTCGTCGGAAGAATAATAATCAAAAAGCGGTTTGTATTTTTTGCCGACCAATCCCAGGCCAGCAATTTTTTCTATCACCTCATATCCCCGATCACCCGCTATTTCTTCCGTTCTTTCTTTGGCAACAATGAATATCTCGCCTGTTTCTGCAATTTTAATTTTTTCATAATCAATATTTTCACCCACAGCGAGCGCCACATTTCCGATCAATGTCCACGGCGTCGTTGTCCAGGCGAGTAGAAAAGTTCCAGGTTCGTCTTCCAATTCAAACTTCACCGTCGCCGACAAATCTTTGATCATTTTGTATCCTTCCGCCACTTCCGATTGGGACAAAGTCGTCTCGCAGCGCGGACAGATATGCATTGAGCGATAGCCCTCATATATCAAGCCTTTGTCCCAAAGCTCTTTGAAAACCCACCAGACCGATTCCATGAACGGCAAATCCATTGTCTTGTAGGCGTTTTCCATATCCGCCCAACGCCCGAGCCGGCGAATCACCTTTTTCCAGTCGGCGACATATTCCAAAACTTTCGAGCGGCAAATCTCGTTGAAGCGCTCCACCCCGTATTTTTCCAGAATTTCTTTCTTGCGTTTCACCCCGAGCTCCTTTTCGGCGATATTCTCGATCGGAAGTCCATGACAGTCCCAGCCCCATTTGCGCGGGACATTGTATCCGCGCATCGTCCAATATCGCGGCACCACGTCCTTCATCGTACTCGCCACAATGTGCCCATAGTGCGGGGTTCCCGTCGCGAACGGCGGACCATCATAAAAAGAATAGAGCGGCGCACTCTCGCGGTGCTCCATGGATTTTTCAAATATTTTATTCTCTTCCCAGAATTTGAGGACATTTTCCTCCATCTCGGGAAAAGATTGTTTTGGATTGACGGGCTTAAACATTTTTATAGACTTCGAGGGTTTCCCGCGCGCATTTTTCCCAGCTGAATTTTTTGGCTTGCTTCACGCCAGAGGCGGACAAGCCCGTCCTTAAGTCTTCGTTGCTGGCCAATTCCGTCATCCCCTTCGCGATTCCTTCCGTATCATGCGGATCGACAAAATAGGCCGCCCCGTCCGCGATTTCCGGAATGGAGGAAACTTTTGACACCAGGCACGGCGCGCCACAAGCCATCGCCTCGACGATCGTCTGGCCGAAACCTTCGTACAGCGAGGGCATCACAAAAAATTCCGCGTTCGTATAAAGCGGCTTGAGTTCGTCGCCCCCGACATAGCCAGTGAAAATAACATCGTCTTCAATTCCCAAGTCTTTCGTCTGCTGAAAATATTCTTCCGTGAGCCAGCCCTTCTTTCCCGCCACGACCAGCTGATATTCAAGACTGTTTTTATAATTTTTCTTGAAACGGGCGAACGCGTCCAGCACCCGGCTCAGGTTTTTGCGCGGCTCAAGCGTCCCCAGGAACAAAATATATTTGTCGATGATCCCATAATTTTTTTTCACATCATCTCTGGAAAAAGAATCTTCTCCGAAAAAACGATTGTCAATTCCGTTATAAATTGCCGTAATTTTTTCTTCAGGAAACCCAAGAAGCTCTTTCGCGTCTTTTTTGGTCGATTCGGAAACGGTGATGATCCGGTCCGATTTTTTGGCGGCGAAACTGTATAATGTTTTGAGTTTCGTCGTAGCGAGACGCGGAAACAATTCCGGGACGCGGTACGGCGCAAAGTCATAGAAAGTGGTGACGATTTTCCCGCGATAGCTCGCCGGCACGCGGCTTAGCGGCGAAGTGGTGTGCAAGACATCCATCTTTTCCCGCGCGAAAGTGGCCATCCCCAAAATTTCGCTGTAGGCCGCCGGCATATATTTTTTGTAGTCGGAAAACGGGAAAAATTTGATCTTCACGTTCGGTTGCGTGAAGCGCTTCACGTCTTTGTCGCGCACCTTGAAGTCAAAAAAGAGGATATATTGGTTCGATTTGTCGATTTCGAGCAAATTTTTGAGGAGGTTCCACACATAATTCGCCACCCCGGTGGGGGCCACCTTTTCCGGATTCAATATGGCTCTGGCATCGATTCCAATACGCATAAAATTTGGATATTATCTACCCTTATATTGTCTCAAAACAGACAATTAGTCAATCGGAAAAATAATTGATATAATAATCTCGTGAAGCAAAAACACAAAATTATATATATCTTGTTTACTGCGATAGTCGTTCTCACTCTTGTTTTCCCTATGGGAAATTTTTTTTATTCCCCCCAATCGAATGCTGCCGCCAAAAATAATATAGAAAAAAATTATATCGAATCCGAAGTGGTCGCGAAAATGGCACCCGAGGCGGACGCCGATGCCCTGGCCGCGAAATATAGCCTAACTGTTGAGCTGCTCAAGACAAGCTTGGACGGAAACTTGTATATATTGAAGAGCAAGAACAATCTTTCGACGAAAAAAATAATCGCCGTTCTTGAGAAAGATCCCGCGATCATTTCCGTCCAGCCGAATTTCAAATACAAACTGCTCTCTCGCATCCCCAACGACCAGTATTTCTCCCAAGAATGGCCGCTGGCCGACACGACGAGCACGGCTGGCGGAGTTTCCGCCCCGTCCGCCTGGGATCTGGAAACGAAAAGCAAAAACCAGATTTCGATCGCCGTCATCGACACCGGCGTGAGTGATAAAAATCCCGAAATCTCAGGCAGCCTCACCAGTGGAAGAATGAAAGGAATCAATGTTAACAGTCCAAAAAAGAAGCCGACCGACAGCGACGGCCACGGGACATTTGTGGCCGGTATCATCGCCGCCCAGACAAACAACAAAAAAGGCCTCGCCGGCGCGAGCTTTTTCAACAACCTCAAAATTATGCCCCTCAAATTCGATTTCACGACCGACCAGGCCATTTCCGCGGTGAGCTATGCCAAAGCACGGCACATTCCGATCATCAACGCCAGCTGGGGCGCCTATGGAGAGGAAGGATTGGATCTCTTGCTCAAAGACTCGATCGCCGCTTACCCCGGGGTTTTTGTCACTGCGGCGGGAAACGGAGACCCGAAGACATTCATCGGCTACAACCACGACGGAGGCGATCCCAATAAAAAAATGTATCCGTGCGATTTCGACCTGGCAAACATAGTCTGCGTCGGCGCCACCGGGAAAGACGGGGCTCTCGCCGAATATTCCGATTACGGCGCCACCTCCGTCGATGTCGCTGCTCCGGGCGGAACGGACGACGACCCGATCATCGGACTTGATCTCAAGAAAAACAAATATACTGAAGAAGAAGGCAGCTCCCTCTCCACCGCGTTCGTCTCCGCCGAAGCGGGACTCATCCTGTCAAAAAAACCAAACCTTTCAGCTTCTCAAATCATTGGGATAATAAAAAGCTCGGTCGACCCCGAAGCGAGCCTGGCCGGCAAAACCGTCACCGGCGGAAAAATCAATTTCCAAAAAGCGCTGCAAACGGCGGCAAGCTATTAAACGAAGTAAATAATCTTAATTCTTGCATCTTAATATTCATCATTATACGCATCTGAATGCGTATTTTTTCTTGTTTAATTTCCAAGAAATAGCAACTTTCAGGGACGTTTTCTAACCAATAGCTTGGAAACACTTAATTAATTGTGTCGGCGTTTTAAAATTAATTCCCATGTGCAATCTTTCAGTGTTGTAGTAGATGAGATACATAGGTAACACTCTGTTGAAGGTGCGAACATCCACCG
>JAPLXD010000055.1 GCA_026396255.1 Candidatus Moraniibacteriota bacterium
AACGATTTGTTCCAGATTGGCGTGATATTTGGCGAGGCTCGCAACCATCACAATCACTGTGGCTGCCAGGAAATACATCACTCGAAAGTCATGTTTGGCAAAAGACAAATTGGCTTCGAACGTCAGGAGGGATAAGAGAAAAGACATAAGTCCGAACAGCCAAAGAATTTGGGTGTCGAGAATGTATTTTGTCCCGAAAAAAATATTTATAACAAAGTTGGGAATAAGGTAATAAATAGCGATCATCCCCAAAGCGATAAGCGCCATCAGAGCATATGAATTCAAGAGAGTTTTTTTGTCCGGTCTTCTTCCCGTGTGGCCGTCGGCACAAGCGTCCGGCAGCAGAACGCCGGCGACAGACAGATTGAGCCAGAGGACGATTTTTCCGAGCAGGGCGAAGGCGCCATAATATCCGGCAGTCTCGGCCGAGGAAAAATATTTCACCAAAAGGACATCAAGATTCGAGACAAGGATAAGAGCGAGTGAAAAAAACAAAATATTTATGGCTGATCTTCGGATATTTGTTCCTGAAAAGTATTTGTGCTTCCATCCGATCCCGGTATCCGGAATATTTCCGCCAGTGATTTGTTTTCGGCTCCAGTATCTCGCCAGATACCATCCTGCAAAAGCGGCAATGAGGAGCGAGAAAGAAACTGCGGCCGTGTTATGCGCTATTGATGCCAAAATGGCGCCCGAGGCGAATTTCACGAAGGCGGTGGCGATTCCGACAAGGCTAAGCAGAAAAAATTTTTGCCAGCCGCGCAAAATCTCAAAGTATATGACGGTCATTGTCGAAAAAAAAGTGGCCAGACTCACCACAACGAATCCGACTGCGCTTGAAAAATGGAGAAAACTGGCCAAAAGAGGGCTGGCAGCGAGGAGGACAAGCAATATCACCAAGGTCAATTTGAAAACCCGGGATGCCAAATAACTGGTGAATTCCCGATTGGCCTCAAAGTCCTGGTGTGCCGCAAAGACGGAAGTGTGTTTCACTGTGAAATATGAAAGCGCCGAATTGAAAACGCCGAAAATGAGCATCGTCGAAAGCAGACTTTGCAGCTCGCCGTATTGGGCGACCGTTATCTGCCGTGAGACAACGAAATGGAACGCATAGCCCAAAAGTCCGCCAATGAGCGTTCCGGCCATGAAAATGAAGTTGTTTTTGAGAAATTTGGATTGTTTCAGCTCGGCTAATCGCATAATTTTGATAAATTCTGACTAAATAGTAGCATAGGCACAGAAAATTCCCAATCGAATATAAAATAATCGCCAGGAAATATTTTTGCGATAAAATCCATTTTCAGATAGACTAAATTCATGCAAATGAAAATAATTCTCGATATAAGTAAAAATAGCGACATCAAGCTTTCACTTTTTTCTAAAAAAAGGGAAGTTGATAGCATCGAATGGCAGGATCAAAACGATCTTTCGCGGGTTTTGCTTGTCAATTTGGACAAGCTCTTGATAAAAAACGGGCTGGGACTTGACCCCCACACCAATTCTTCTGGAAAAAATAAAAAAAACAAGAATAAATCAGCTAAAATTGGTGGGGGGCTTGACAAAATTTCTGGATGGCAGATAATGAGTGAAGTGCCGCAGAAATGGACGACTTACCGCATTGCCGATATTACCTTGAAGACGCTGAAAATCGGGCAATCCGCCTCCTCGGCGGACTAAAGCTTGCAAATAAAAACAGAGTGTGCTAGAGTTGACATTACGTTGATTAACTTTCGGGGGATTTGGAAAAATCAAGCAAGAATAATTAAATACTTCTAATAAACCACTTAGCCAAAATCAGCCGCTTCCCAGAAATTTTCGAAGCGCTGGTTGGAGAGTGGCGTGTCTTTTATGTCGCAAGAGGCGAAAACTCTCGGGGTGAAAGAGTCTTTTAGCCCGCAGTCCTCTCTCAAGAAGAGGAAATTTTTCAAACAGCTTCCGATGGTGTCGCTCCCGAACCTGATCGAAACACAAACAGTCTCCTATGACTGGTTTCTCAAGGACGGTTTGCGCGAACTTCTCGACGAGGTGAATCCGATCAGCGATTTCACGGGAAAAGATCTGGAATTGTCTTTTGGAGAATACTATCTCGACGAACCGAAATACGACGAAAAAACTTCCAAAGAAAAAAACATCTCCTATGAAGCGCCTTTGCGCTCGATCGTAAAGCTTCTCAACAAGCAAACCGGTGAGATAAAGGATCAGGAAGTCTATCTCGGCGATCTCCCTATCATGACTGATCGGGGAACTTTTGTGATCAATGGCGTGGAAAGAGTCGTGGTGAGCCAGCTGATCCGCAGCCCGGGGGTGTTTTTCACGATGGACTATCAGAAAGGGAAGAAACTCTTCGGCGCGAAAATCATCCCGAACCGCGGAGCTTGGCTTGAAATGGAAACGGATCTGGACGGAGCCCTTTGGGTGAAAATAGACCGGAAAAGAAAAGTGGCGGTCACTTCCCTTTTGCGGGCTTTTGGCGTTGTGAGTGACGCGGAAATTGTGAAAACTTTTGCCGATGTGAACAACGGCGAGACGAATTTTGTCGAAGCGACGATTGAAAGGGATGCGGCCAAGACGCAGGGAGATGGCTTCAAGGAAATATACAAGAGGATCCGGCCGGGAGACCTGGCTTCGGTTGAAAACGCCAAGCAGATGATCGAATCAATGTTCTTCAATTTTGAAAGATATGACTTTGGGAAGGTCGGCCGCTATCGGCTCAACCAGCGTTTGGAAGTCGATGCGCCGAATGACGAAGAACACCGCATCTTGCGGCCCGAAGATCTGGTTTTGATCATCAAAGAAGTGATCCGGCTCAACAATGATCCGATGGCCGAGTCGGATGATATCGACCACTTGGGAAACCGGCGCGTGCGCTGCGTGGGCGAACTGGTCCAGAACAAATTCCGGGCGGGACTGGCGCGCATGGTCAGAAACATCAAAGACCGGATGAGTACTTGCGACCTGGCAACGGTTGTTCCGGGGCAGCTCATCAACTCGCGACCGGTGGCAGCGGCCGTCAAAGAATTTTTTGCTTCTTCACAGCTTTCGCAATTCATGGACCAGGTGAATCCGCTCGCCGAGCTTGAACACAAACGGCGTCTTTCCGCGATGGGGCCGGGGGGACTGACCCGCGAACGGGCCAGTTTTGAAGTGCGCGATGTCCACCAGTCGCACTATGGCCGCATCTGCCCGGTGCAGACGCCGGAAGGCCCGAACATCGGACTGGTGAACCATTTGTCCTGCTACGCCCGTATCAACGAATTTGGATTTTTGGAAACACCGTATCGGAAAGTGATTGTGAAGGACGGGAAAGCTTTTGTGACGAAAGAAATCGACTATCTCAACGCCACCGTCGAAGACCGAAAAAGCATTGCTCACGCCGATATTGATATCAATCAAGAGGGATATATTTTGGATGAGAAGGTTGAGGCGCGCGTGAAAGGCAAGCCGTCGATCATCGAAGTTCAAAAACTCGATTATGTCGACGTGTCGCCGAAGCAGTGCATTTCGATTGCGACTTCCCTCATTCCTTTCCTCGAACACGATGACGCCCACCGGGCTCTCATGGGTTCAAACATGCAGCGCCAGGCAGTGTCCTGCATTTTGCCGGATTCTCCCTTGGTGGGAACGGGATTGGAAGACAAAGCGGCGGCCGATTCGGGACAGGTGATTTTGGCGAAGGAGGCGGGAGAAGTGGTAGAAGTGGATGCGAGCCATATCACGATGAAAGTGGAAAAGGAATCCGCCCAAGGCGGAGGAAAATCAGTCAAAACAAATTATTGGCTTCAGAATTTTGAACGGTCAAACGCCTTCACCTGTATGAACCAAATTCCACGGGTCGCGCGTGGCGACAAGATCAAAAAAGGCCAATTGCTGGCGGATGGCGCGTCAACGGACAACGGGGAACTGGCGCTCGGCCAGAACGTGCTGGTGGCTTTGATGCCTTGGGAGGGATCCAACTTTGAAGATGCCATCATTATTTCCGAACGATTGCTTCAAGATGATCGCTATACTTCAATCCATATCGAGGATTTTTCGGTTGACATCCGGGACACGAAGCTCGGGCCGGAAGTGGTCACGCGGGATATCCCGAACATCGGAGAAGAGCGGCTCAAAAATTTGGATGACACGGGAATCATCACTATCGGAGCGGAAGTTTCTTCGGGAGATATTCTGGTTGGAAAAATTTCTCCGAAAGGGGAAGGCGACCTTACGCCGGAAGAAAGACTGCTGCGAGCCATCTTCGGCGAGAAGTCAAAAGACGTGAAAGACACTTCGCTCTATTTGCCCCATGGCGAACATGGCAAAGTGGTGGACATCAAAATATTTTCGCGGGAACAAGGCGACAAGCTTTCGGCGGGAGTCATCCAGCAAATCCAGGTGAGTGTGGCGCAGCTCCGCAAGATTTCGGTCGGGGACAAGCTGGCTGGACGGCACGGAAACAAGGGCGTGATCTCCAAGATTGCGGCGATCGAAGATATGCCGTATTTGCCGGACGGTTCAGCCGTGGATATCATTCTCAATCCACTCGGGGTGGCGTCGCGTATGAACATCGGACAAATCCTCGAGGCGCACCTCGGATGGGCGGCTTCAAAGCTTGGCTACAAAGCGGCCAGTCCCGCGCTCGACGGAGTGAGCGAAAAAGATATCAAAGCCGAACTGAAAAAAGCGGGATTGCCGGAGGACGGGAAAATAGGCCTTATAAATGGCAAAACGGGCGAACATTTTGACGAAAAAACGATGGTTGGATATATGTATGTGATGAAGCTCAACCACCTGGTGGAAGACAAAATCCATATGCGTTCGATCGGACCCTACTCTCTCATCACCCAACAGCCGCTCGGCGGAAAAGCCCAATTTGGAGGACAGCGTTTCGGGGAAATGGAAGTGTGGGCCCTCGAAGGATACGGCAGCGCGTATATGCTCCAGGAAATGATGACCATCAAGTCGGACGACCAGCTCGGCCGCTCAAAAGCCTATGAATCAATCATCAAGGGTGAGCGGATCAAGAGTCCGAACGTCCCGGCGTCGTTCAACGTTCTCGTCAACGAACTGAAAGGTTTGTGTTTGAACATTGAAGTGGTCGGCGAGCGGACGGATTCCGACAAAGCCGACAAAGAAGAAAAAAAAGATAATTAGATTTTTTCATCCATATAATATATGAACCAAAATTCCGCAACCAAAGTTAGCGACTTCGACGCGCTGCGCCTGAAGCTCGCGAGCCCCGATGATATTTTGAGTTGGTCCCACGGCGAAGTGACGAAGCCGGAAACGATCAACTATCGCACCCAGCGCTATGAACGCGACGGTCTTTTTTGCGAAAAAATATTCGGTCCGGCGAAGGATTGGGAATGCTATTGCGGAAAATACAAGAAAATTCGCTACAAAGGCATTGTCTGCGACAAGTGCGGCGTGGAAGTCACCCGCTCCATCGTGCGGCGGGAACGCCTTGGCCACATCAAACTGGCTGTGCCGGTTTCCCATATCTGGTTTTTGCGGGGCGTGCCTTCAAAAATCGGACTCTCGCTCGGCATGTCGGCGCAGGAACTGGAGAAGGTGGTGTATTTCGCGAGCTACATCGTGATGGAAGTGGATGAGGCGGCGCGCAAAGATGCCCTCGAAAGACTGGACGCCGAATACAAAGGCAAGCAGAAGAAAATGTCCGCCCAAGGCGGATCCGCCTCTGGCGGAAATGGGGACGAGAAGAATTCTAAGAGCGAGAGTGAAGATCTGAAAGGCGCCTATCAAGCCGGACGGGATGAGCTCAAAACCTTGAGAAAATTTCAAATTCTTTCCGAAGTGGAATATTTCAATTTGTCCCTCAAATACGGGCACGTTTTCAAAGCGGGAATCGGGGCCGAGGCCATCCGCCGCGTTTTGGAAGAGACTAATCTGGAAGAGGAGATCAAGCGGATCAACAAAGATTTGAGCGACGACAAAATTTCAGACAAGAAAAAACTTTTGAAGCAGCTCAAACTTTTTCAAGGAATGAGCCAAGCCAGAATCCGCCCGGAATGGATGCTGCCGACCGTTATCCCCGTGATTCCGCCGGATCGGCGCCCGATGGTCCAATTGGACGGAG
>JAPLXD010000023.1 GCA_026396255.1 Candidatus Moraniibacteriota bacterium
TTTCACTCACCGCAAATTTCGCCTTTTCCAGTTCCGCGGTGATTTCATCCGCCGTCTTTTTGTCTGCAATGACCGATTTCTTCGTCTTATAATCTCCCGCGAAAAGTTTCAGCGTGATCGCTTCTTCAATCTTTTTTTCGTTTTGATGAGTGAGCGCGGCTTCAAAAATATTTTTATCCCCGGATTTTTTGAGTACGGCACTGATTGTCCAAAATTCTTCCTTTTTGAATTTCTCGATCTCGCGCTCGCGTTCGGCAATGATGCGAAGAGCGATCGATTGCACGCGTCCGGCCGAAAGTCCGCGCCTGATTTTGTCCCACAGAAATGGGGAAAGTTCGAAACCCACCAGTCGATCCAAAACCCGGCGCCCCTGTTGGGCGTCCACCAAGTCGAAATTGATGCTGCGCGGGCTGTCGAGCGCTTTTTCGATGGCCTTTTTGGTGATCTCATGAAAAACGATCCGGTTTTTTTCGCGCGGGTCGAGTTTCAAAATCTCCGAAAGATGCCAGGCAATGGCTTCTCCTTCGCGGTCTTCGTCGCTTGCGAGGATCACGCTTTCTGCTTTTTTGGCGGCATTTTTCAGCAGTTCGGCTTTCTCTTCCGATTTCGGATTGACGATGTAAAGAGGTGCGAAATTTTTTTCAATATCGATCCCCATTTTCTTTTCCGGAAGGTCGCGGATGTGGCCATATGAAGACATGACCTTGAATTTCGGCCCGAGGAATTTGGAAATGGTTTTCGCTTTGGTCGGAGACTCGACGATGACTAACTTCATAAGTTTATAATTTTAAATTAAAGTCGTATATAGTTTTTCCCTCCCACATCCTTCACTACATTCTCAATTTCCATCATTCCAAGCACGGATGACACTGCCGCTGTGTCCAGTCTAGTCATTTTCGAAATCTTGTCAATGTGAAGGGGATCATTGGAGAGATTTTTCCAGATGATTTTTTCTTCATCGGTTTTGGGCTCGAAGATCTTGAGCGGAAGTTCTGGCTGGGTGCGGGAAAGGCTTAACTCTTCGAGAATATCTGCTGCGGAGGTGACCAATTTTGCTCCCTTTTTGATGAGAAGATTTGCGCCGGTTGATTGGGGAGAAAAGATATCTCCCGGCACGGCGAAAACTTCGCGGTTTTGCTCAAGAGCGAAATTCGCCGTGATGAGCGAGCCGGAACTTTCGGCGGATTCAATCACAAGCGTTCCGAGTGTCAGTCCGGCCATGATCCGGTTTCGGGCGGGAAAATTCTGCTTGAGAGACGGAGTTTGAGGCGGCTGTTCCGTGAGCAGCGATCCGCTGTTTTCGATGATTCTACGCGCCAGATTGAAATGCTCGCGGGGATAGATGGTCGCGTCGTCGATTCCCGTTCCAAGGACGGCCGCCGTGATTCCACCCGCGTCGAGTGCGGCCCGGTGAGCGATACCGTCGATGCCGAGCGCCAGGCCGCTCACGATGGTGAGTCCGGCGCGCACCAAATCGCGGGTGAGGTTTTCCGTCACTCGTTGGCCGTATTCCGTGAATTTGCGCGACCCGACGATGGCGATCGATTTGTTGGAAAGAATACTTTTGTCGCCACGCAGGTAGAGCACCGGAGGCGTCGACGCGATTTCTTTGAGCTGGGGAGGATAGGCCTCGTCTTTTGTAGTGAGGATCTCGATATTTTCTTTCGCGAGCTCGTCAAAAAGCAAGTCCGGCGAATGCGACTGCCGGAACTGGAAAAAGTTATCTATTTGCTTTTTTGTGAGGCCGAGCTGCTCGAGACGATCCGAGTCCGTGCTTTTCCAGGCTTCTTCGAGATTTGCAAAACCGGCCAGCAGTTTTTTGAAGGCCTGCGGGCCGAAACCGTCAATTGAGTTGAAGGCGTGCCAATATATTATTTCATTTTTGTTTTTATTTTGCATACATGAATATATTAGCACATCTTTGCGTAATGATTATAGTGTTTTGATGTTTTCTCATTGCGGGACTTGCCCCGCTCCAGTTCAATCGAAATACGTCGAAGTAATATTTTGGAAAGGCGTAGCCGCTTCGCAGTACGAACATTGAAAGTAGCAAATCATGCTTGGAACTGGGGCGGGGTTGACAAACTCCACCATTCTGCTATAATGTCATTTCTGGATAGGGGATTTCAGAAAAGCTCATTTATATTGGATACAAAGCAACTATTGGTTATTCGCCCTCCCACTTTTCTGTTTCTCAAATTAGTGCAGAAAAATGGGTATATTTCAAAGAATATTTGAAAAAGTGGGCGGGTAAATGTCTTCCGTCCCGTCTGGAAGTCCGACGGTGTGACCCCTCCTTAAGCGCCGTTGGGTAAGTTCGGAAAGAGAGCAAATGCTCTCAATTCGGCACTTTCAGGTGGGACAGAGGACATTGAAAAAAGCTCAAAACTCAAAACGCAAATCTCAAAAATATTTTGTCGCAAAGCGACGAGGAGAAGTTGCAAATGTCTAAGGACCAGCTTAAAAAGTTTTGCAAAATGATGATTCTGGTTTTCCTGGTCTTGGTTGGGCTGGCAGCTATGGTGTATTATTTTCCTCGGCTGGTTTTTAGACTTAATGCCGAGGGCGTCATCGTTGTCTTAGTTGCTTATGCAACCTTTGCGCTCATGAGTATGTATTGGGCTTTGGGCTTTTATCTGCGTCCGCAGCCGCGACCTCGAGAGCTTACGCAAAGTGAGAGGCAAAGGATGAAGGAAAACCTCGACGAGTTATGTAGAAACCTGCTTCGGGGAAGTAATCCGTAGCGAATACATAAATATTTTCATTAAGGGGTCGCTTCTGAATTGGGAGCGACCCCTTTCTAAATTTTTTGTTGACTTTGTAATATTTTCCTGTTAACATCACAAAAGACCGAAAGTCCCGACTGCGGGATTTTATTTTTAGAGAATTCTACTTATCTGTCATCCCCGCGAAAGCGGGGATCCAGGGGATTTACAATTTACGATTTTCAACTGGATCCCGGGTCAAGCCCGGGATGATAAGAATAAAATGATAACAAAAATTTTGAATTTTGAACTGTCATTTTGCATTTTGATTTTTGCATTTTGAACTTATAATCATGGAAATCAGAAACATTGCCATCATCGCGCACCCCAGCAGCAAAACACTTCGTGTTTGCTACGGGGCAAGCGTCGACCAAGATTATGGAAATTAGGAATATAGCAATTATCGCGCATGTGGATCACGGAAAGACTACCATCACGGATGCCATCATGCGTCAGACCGGAGTGGCGGGCGAAGAAGTCGCCACAATGGACTTGTGCTCAAAAAATCTTTGGAACTGGGGCTCAAGCCGATTGTGGTGATCAACAAGATCGACAAGCCGGCGGCTCATCCCGAAATCGCCCAGGAACAAGTTTTTGAGCTCTTCCTTGATCTTGGCGCGACGGATGAGCAGCTCGATTTCACGGTTGTCTATGCCATCGGCCGAGAAGGAATAGCGAAAAAAAGCTTGGATGACGAATCAAAAGATCTCACTCCACTACTCGACACGATTTTGGAAAAAGTTCCGGCGGCAATTTCAAATCCAGAAGCTCCTTTCCGGATGCAGCCTTTCAGTTTGGGATATGACAACTTTTTGGGACGACTGGCGATTGGCCGAATATATGAAGGCACGATCCGAAGTGGCGAGGTCTTCGTCAAAAAACCAGATGGAGAGGCAAAAAAAGGAAAAATCATCAAAATGTTCAATTTTGAAGGAATCGCGCGTAAAGAAATCACGGAAGCGGTCGGCGGGGATACAGTGATGATCGCTGGCATTCCGGACATCGACATCGGCGAAACAATTTGTACAAATCCGGACCAGGAACCACTTCCGGCGATCAAGATTGACGAACCCACCATCACCCTCAATTTTTTGGTGAACGATTCACCTTTCGCGGGACGCGAAGGGAAGTTTGTGACAAGCAAACAAATCAAAGAACGGCTCGAAAAAGAACTGGAAGTGAACGTCGGCTTGAAAGTTGATTTTTCGAGCGGCGATTTCTATAAAGTCAGCGGACGCGGCGAGCTGCACATTGCGATTCTTCTTGAAAATATGCGCCGCGAAGGCTATGAGCTCCAAGTTTCGCAGCCGCAGGTGATCATCAAAGAGGAAAATGGCAAAAAACTGGAACCCTATGAAGAGGTGACGATTGATATTCCCGAGCAATATTCGGGCACGATCATCGAGACACTTGGAAAAAGAAAAGGGCAGATGACCGAAATGAAACCGGAAGGAACTCAAGTGCGGATGGTTTTTGAAATTCCGACGCGCGGTATCCTGGGATATCGCAACCAGTTCATGATCGAAACGCGTGGTGAAGGAATTTTTGCCAGTCGTTTTCTCGAATTTCGTCCGCACGCGGGAGCGATCTCCAAACACGCCACCGGCTCGATGGCTTCCATGGTCGCCGGCAAGGCGCTCGCCTTTTCGCTGGCCAATCTGCAGGATCGTGGAGTGCTCTATATCGGCGCGAACACGGAAGTATATGAAGGAATGGTGATCGGGAACACGGCGAAAGGAAATGACATGGCCGTGAACCCCATCAAAGGAAAAAATCTCACTAATATGCGTTCATCGGGCGCGGACGCGGCCATCCATCTGGTGCCGCATATGGAGCTCACGATTGAAAGAGGATTTGAAATCATGGCGGACGACGAATATCTTGAAGTCACCCCTCACAGCGTGCGCCTGCGCAAGCAGCTCTTGAAAGAAACCGAGCGCATCCAGGCCGGGAGAAAAAAAACAAGCTAAATTATCTTCGCGAGATCATTGGAAATTGAAGGCAATATTTTTGAAATTACTTTCATCTCTGCAATCGTGAATTTTCCCAAGACATATTTTTCCGTTGCGATATTCTTATCTCCGCGATTTTCAACGCCAATTCGCAGTCTCGTGAAATTTTTTGTGCCAAGCAGATCGATGATATTTTGCGCGCCATTGTGACCGGCCGAAGATGAATCGACGGAAATTTTATACTTCCCGAGCGCAAGATCAATGTCATCGTGAACGACGTCGAGATCTTCAAGTTTTGCTTTATAATATTTCACGGCCGCGGCAACAGCAACGCCGGAAAGGTTCATAAAGGTTTGGGGTTTCAAGAGAATTATTTTTTTGCCGCAGCATTTTCCGACACTGATTTCCGATTTCAGTTTCTTGTCCAACTTCCAACCTGAAAATCCGAAATCGTCTCGGAATTTTTCGAAAAAATAGTCCGCGAACATAAATCCGGCATTGTGGCGGGTTTTTTCATGTTCTTTTCCCGGATTCCCGAGCCCGACGATCAAAATTGTTTTCATATAGATTGAAATATTATTAAAACTTCTGGTTGCTGCCTTTTTTCAGCAAATTGAAATAGGTTTTTTCGTCGACTTGCTGCTGGTCATAGCCATTTTCAAGGTCTTGAACGGAATTTTCTTCGTAGTTCAGTTTATCCGTGATATCCGGTCCTGCGACGAAGCAAAAATCGGCGCCTTGGCATTGCGCGGAAAGGCTGTCCGGCAGATAGATCGAAATTTTCGCGCCGAGTTTTTTGGAAATATCTTCGAGAGAGAAAGGCTTGATCCCGCCCGTGAGGTCGTATACGGTCGTATCGCTTGAAGCGGTATGCTGGGAATATCGTAGAGGTTTAACCTCTACTGGTTTTGCAATTGCAGTTTGATAGCCGAATTTGTCGAGAAGATTTTTCAGTTTTCCGTCGAAACCGTTCACGCCGCTGTTGTTGATGATTGTGACGGACGCGTCTTCGATTTTCACGGCCGCTTTTTTCCGGTCGATGAGCTCGAGGTCGAAAATATTTTTGGCGATGTCTTGGGTCTCGTCGTAGTTTCCCGTGCGGGGAATGAGAATGAAAGCGCGGACGCCGCCCAACGAGACGTGTGAAACAGCCATCACGCTGTCCGGTTTGCCGGCGTCAAGCACTTTGTTCAAGGTGGTGTGGGTGTCAATCTTGCCGATGAGATCCAAAAATGAATTGAACTCGTCGAGTTGGATATTTGTCCGCAAATGCTCGCCGAGCGTATCGAGCAAGCGGCTCACTTCGGGAATATTGAGGATTGTTCCCAAAGAAAAAGCTTTTGAGCGGGCGGACTCGAGGATGAGCTGCTGACGATAGGCCCGGCCGAAATCGCCGTCTTCGTCGTGGCGGGTGCGGGCGAATTTCAAGGCCGTTTCGCCGTCAAGATTTTGAAGCCCGGCCTTGATGTCAAAAGTTTCATAGGAATAGTTCGGACCCGGATAGCGCTCGTCGTGCAGGTCTTTCGGAACCTGGACCTTGATGCCGCCAAGTTCGTTGATGATTTGCCGGAAGCCGTCGAAGTCGAGGGCGATATAGTAGTCAATCGGTTGGCCGGTGATGTCGGCGATTGTTTTTTCAAGGTCGTCGATGCCGGATTTTCCCGACGCATCCGAATCCTCGGCCCGGGCATAGAGCGCGTTGATTTTTGTGTATGAATTCGTGTTTGGGATTTGGACATACAAGTCGCGGGGAATGGAAAGCAAAGCGGTTTGATAGGTTTTTGGATTGATGCTGGCGACGATGATCGAATCGGTGAGGTTGGCGCCGGGATAGTTTTTCCCGGCGAGCCCGACAAGCAAAATATTGATCCGGCCATATTGTTCGCCCTGCAAAGGCTTTCGATCCGGAGAAGCAATATCTTTGAGGCTTTGCATGAACGAAGTGGGTTGCTTGGTGTCAATCACTTTTTGGCTCGTCGCATAGAATTTATACGCGAGCGCGACGGAAACGAGAAAAGTCAGCGCGAGAATGATCACGCCAATCAAAAGCCAAAAGAAAAATTTTGATTTTCGTCTCCGCCGAGGAGAAATATACTGATCCATGCTTTCAGTATAGCTCAAATTTGAAAATTTTTGAAAAAGAAAAGAGGCAAGGTGCTAATGATCTGTACCCCAAAAAGTGGACACTCTAAAAAAGAGCCTGTCCACTTTTTAATTTGGTATAATGTAATCAATTAACAAAAAAATATGAGCAAAAGAATTTTTACCCAGGAGCAGATTAGGGAGCTGCTGAAAAATCC
>JAPLXD010000002.1 GCA_026396255.1 Candidatus Moraniibacteriota bacterium
GATTTTTCAGCAGCTCCCTAATCTGCTCCTGGGTAAAAATTCTTTTGCTCATATTTTTTTGTTAATTGATTACATTATACCAAATTAAAAAGTGGACAGGCTCTTTTTTAGAGTGTCCACTTTTTGGGGTACAGATCATATGAGGCCGGCCTTTTTTATTTTTCGGGAATGGTGGTAAAATTGGGGTATAAATACGAATCAAGGTTCGACCTTTCCCTCCGCCTCATCGGCGGAAATCCCCCTTTAATAAAGAGGGAGATATACGTATATGCTTAATCTCAAGATCGCGAAAATTTTTGGTCAGATGGCGGAATATTATGTGATGAAGGATGATAAATTCCGGCCGCGGGCTTATGAACGCGCGGCGCGCTTGATTGAGTCGATGGAAGAAAATGTTGAAGATATATACAAGACGGGCGGGACAAAAGGCTTGATGGCGATCCAGGGGATTGGACAAGGTCTGGCGGATCATATCGAGGAGTGTGTGAAGACGGGGAAGATCAAAATTTTTGAAAAACTGAAAAAAGAAACTCCTCTCGACCTCGAGAGCTTCTCGGCCGTGGAAGGCGTCGGGCCGAAAATGCTGATGGCGCTCTGGAAAAATCTCAAAATAAAAAATCTCAAAGATTTGGAAAAAGCGGCGAGAGAGGGGAAAGTGCGCGCACTCCCCCGCTTCGGTGAAAAAACGGAAGAGAATATTTTGCGTTCGATTGAGCTGTCACGCGAACATCGCGGCCGGTTTTTGCTCGACTATGTCTCCCCCATCGTTTCCAATATTGAAAAAAATATTGCCGCTCTCAAATCAACCCTAAAAATAATCACTTGCGGATCAATTCGGAGACGCAAAGAAACAGTCGGCGATATCGATATTTTGGCCACAGCAAAAAATTCCCGCGAAATTATGGAGTATTTCATCTCGATGCCGAATGTCGAAAAAGTGATTGCGCGCGGAGAAACAAAATCGGCAGTGCGGATTAATATTGGAATTGATGCGGACTTGCGGGTCATTCCGGAAAAATCATTCGGGGCGGCGCTGCAATATTTCACCGGAAACAAAGACCACAATGTGGAACTGCGGAAAATTGCGATCAAAAAGGGATGGAAACTGAATGAATATGGATTATTCGATGAAAATAACCGACAAATTGCCGGCAAGACCGAAGAAGAAATATACAAAAAATTGGGTCTTGACTGGATACCACCCGAGATGCGCGAAAATCGAGGGGAAATCGAACTGGCTCTCGCGCACAAGTTGCCAAAAATTGTTGAGTACGGAGAAGTTTTGAGCGATTTGCAAATGCACACGACCTATTCGGACGGAGCGCACAGCGTGGCGGAAATGGCCGAAGCGGCGGCGCGCTTGGGGCGAAAATATATTGCCATCACCGACCATGTCGGGCATCTCAAAATTGCGGGAGCGATGGATATCAAAACGATTGAGAAACAATGGCGGGAAATCGAGAAAGTGGACAAAGCGATGAAAAATATAAAAATATTGAAAGGCTGCGAGGTGGATATCAATCCGGACGGGACGATCGCGCTCGAAGACAAATATCTCGCCAAATTTGACATCGTGCTGGGCTCAATCCATTCCAATTTCAAAATGCCAAAAGCTGATCAGACAAAAAGATTGATCCGGGCGATTGAAAACCCGCACGTGGATATCATCTCCCATCCAACGGGCAGGATCATCCACCAAAGATCCGGATACGAATTCGATTTTGACGAGATATGCCAAGCGGCGGCGCGGACGAAAACGATTCTCGAAGCCAATTGCTACCCGGATCGATTAGACTTGAATGATATAAATATCCGGCGAGCCATCGAGCACGGGGTGAAAATTTCTTTCGGAACAGATTCGCACAGCAAAAATCAATTGCATTATCTCAATCTTGGAGTCGCTCAAGCCCGTCGCGCCTGGGCAACGAAAAAAGATTGCGCGAATTGTCTGACGGCAGATGAGTTGATGAAATTTTTGAAGAGCAAGTAAAAATATTTTTTGGAAAAGAGAAAAGGGACGCTGCGGCTGTCCCTTTTCGTTGCGTGTATTTTACGGGAAGTTATTAACTGCAAGCACTTCCGGGTCGATCCTCCCGTATCTTTTCTCCCAATCTTCCTTGGTCATCCATTTTCCGGAGCGGTTGTTTCCGATAAAAATTTTACCCTCCGAATTTTTATAGGAATAGGTGTCCAAAGAAGCAAGATAATGTGGCCCGCTTCGCACATCTTTGGGATAATAGTTCCGCATATATGCATATTCTCCCGATTTGTTTGAAACGGCATAGCCTGCCACGGAGCTCGCGATTAGGCTCAGGGCAATTATAGCCGGTCCGGCGGCAGCATCGGCACTTTTAGCCTTGGTGCCAAAAGAAGCGAAGGCTAACAGAATTGTCAGCAAGATAGCGGGTCCTTTTGCTATGATATTTTTAAACATCGCTCTTGCCTCCTTAGGTTTTTTCTTACCTAATATCTAGCGCTAAAAAGGTTTTTTGTCCAGTTTTTCCAGTGGGGGTTGACAAGATTTTTAAAGGTGTTAGTTTTCTTACACAAAGTAGTTGCATTAAAAAAACCTCCCATCGAGGAGGAATCTTGCTGTAAGACAAAAGGAGGAAGTGGCTATGAAGCGGTATTTGTGGTTAATGGTAGCTTTGATGATGGCGACGGTGATGTTGGGCGCCGGCACGGTTTCGGCGGGAAAATACGTCTATGGACAAAACGCCACCCGGGAGGCCGCCTATGACGCCCAAATGGCGGATTTGAAGGCCAAGACGGCCGTTGTGGCCGCGATCGCAGCCAAGGCCGCGGCAGACCAGGACTACTGGTTGAATCTCATTTCCTACATCCCGCCCATCGGCGTCACCATGGCCTGGTACAATGCCGGCGAAATGGACTATATGGCTAAAAGCATCATGGCCATGCGCGCCGGTAAGTCTACTCCCTGGGGGAATGCTTCCATTCGCGGCGTCCTGAACGTGCTGTTCAAGGTTCCGGCCGGCGCCCTTGAAGGTATGTTCACCTATGGCGTAA
Source organism: Candidatus Moraniibacteriota bacterium (assembly GCA_026396255.1). Classification (GTDB taxonomy): domain Bacteria; phylum Patescibacteriota; class Minisyncoccia; order Moranbacterales; family UBA11712; genus JAPLXD01. Next base: position 3,028 of record JAPLXD010000002.1, read on the forward strand.
ATCGACTCTTTACCAGCAGGTGGAACGAGTTGGACGTCTTTAACGTCTTCACGGAATACGGGCGGCCTTATTGGGTCGACGGCGCAATCATCGGCACCAAGGTATTCTTCGGTTTCGCCGGCGCCGGTGCCTTTCATTCGGGTTTCCCGTTTGTGAGCCACTATGCCGTCCATCATTCCAGTCGTGTGGTTCTTCCCGTTCTGGCAAAGGCCGGTCCGGTTGGCAACGCCTTCCTGTGGATGGCGGCCGGCGGCGGTTCGGCGAACATTCTCGCCGGTGCGGGTAGCCAGTTCTTTACCGGAGCCTATTGCAAGTACCAGCCCCGGTTGATCTGGTTCAACAGCCGCAATCCGCTTCCCGCTAACGGCCTATAGGCCAAACCTGGTCTCGCCAGCCTAAAGTAGGAGGTGCTGGCATGTTTCACCAAAGGGTGGTTCTCACGAATCACCCTTTTCTTATTCCGAAAAAATAAAGCTGGAAATTTTTTCCACTTTCTGCTATAATGAACATATAAAAATGGTGAGGGAGTCGAAGAAAAACCCCGCACCAGATTTGTTTGCGTACAGTAAGTGTTTTTTTGAAGTATTTAGAAGTTTGTCAGTTGTTAAGACTTTTTTGTATGACGGTACGGGGCAAGGTTTGGATAAAGTTTTTTCTGGTCGTGATTTTGTTTTTGATCACGGCTCTTATTGCATATCCGAAGCCGATCCAAAAACCGGCGTGGGTGGGAAATACGCTTGCGAAATTGAAAATCAATCTTGGTCTTGATCTGCAGGGCGGGATTCATTTGATATACAAAGTCGACACCAGCGGCGTGGATCCCTCGAAGGTGTCGGATGGCTTGAACGGCCTCCAAGACGTGATTGAAAGGCGCGTGAATGCGTTTGGCGTGGCGGAACCGCTCATTGAAACCTCAAAATCGGGAAATGAACAAAGATTGATTGTGGAGCTCGCCGGAGTGAAAGACATTGAAGCGGCGAAATCGATGATTAAAGAAACGCCGTTTTTGGAATTCAAGAAAATGGAAGCGCCCGCTGAACAGCCGCCGCAAGAAATTTCCCCCGAAGACAAAGCCTACAACGACCAACAAAAACAAAAAGCCGAAGATCTCCTGAAGCAAGTCCAGGGCGGAGCCGATTTCACAGAGCTGGCCAAACAAAATTCGGAAGACCCTGGTTCGAAAGATCAGGGCGGCGATTTGGGGTTTGTGAAACGGGGAACTTTTGTGCCGGAATTTGACAAGGTTTTATTTGACAGCAATTTGCAGCCCGGGCAAATATATCCGCAAGTTGTCGAGTCGGATTTTGGCTACCATATCATCAAATTGCTCGAAGTCCGGGGCGATGGGGACAACAAGGAAGTACACAGCCAGCATATTTTGCTGGCCAAAAAAACTCCGCCGGCGCCAGCCCAAGCCCAGCCGACCTTCACTGAAACCGGACTTTCCGGAAAAAATCTGAAAAGCGCCAGCGTCGAGTTTATGTCCCAATCCGGAAAACCGGAAGTGGGGATTGAATTTGACTCGGAAGGCGCGAAAATGTTTGCTGATCTGACAAAAGCGAATGTCGGCAAGCAAATCGCCATATTCCTCGACGGCCAAGTGATCAGCGCGCCGACCGTGCAGACAGAGATCACGGACGGAAAGGCAGTCATCACCGGAAATTTCACTTTGGATGAAGCCAAGAAATTGGCGCAGAGGTTGAATGAAGGCGCTTTGCCGATGCCGATTACGCTCATCGGTCAACAAAGCGTTGAAGCTTCACTTGGAATGCTTTCACTCACTCAAAGCCTCAAAGCAGGACTGATTGGAATCATTCTGGTGATGATCTTCATGATTATTTACTATCGTTTTTTGGGCTTTGTCGCTTCGGTCTCACTTGTCATATACAGCTCGCTCATGGTAGCGATCTTCAAGCTTTCTTCCGTCACACCTTGGTCAATCACTTTGACGCTGGCCGGCATTGCGGGATTCATTCTTTCCGTTGGAATGGCGGTGGACGCGAATATTTTGATTTTTGAGCGGACAAAAGAGGAAATTCGAAAAGGGCGAAGCATTCGCAGCGGCATCGACGAAGGTTTCCGGCGCGCCTGGCCGAGTATTCGGGACAGTAATATTTCCACGATGATCACCTCGCTCATTTTGATCTGGTTCGGGACGGGATTCGTGAAAGGATTCGCCGTCACTTTGCTCTTGGGAGTTCTGGTTTCGATGTTCACGGCGATCGTGCTCACCCGGACGATTTTGACGGCGATCATCGGCGAATGGGCGGAGGAGAAGGGATGGATAATTGCAGACAGAAAAAGCGAAGTTTCTGATGATAAGCTCGCGGAAAATTAGATTTCTCGAGTAGGCTACCCGCCGGCAAAGCCGGACGGGCACACGCAATACTCTCGAAATTCCAATTTTCCACTCGCTAATAAAATATGCAAATGTATAATATATTAGGCAAACGCAAATACTTCTATATCTTCTCCGGAACATTGATGCTTTTGAGCGTCATCGCTCTTTCGGTATGGAAACTGAATTATGGCTTGGATTTTACAGGCGGAACACTGATGGAAATACAAAATATCCAGTCGCAAAGCAGCGATATAAAAAGTGTTTTGAATGACGCCGGGATCAACGATGCGGTCATTTCGCCGACCCAAAACAACGCTTTCCTCATCCGCTATGCCAATTCAAGCGACGAAAAAAATCAAGAAGTGCTGGCGAAGTTGAAAAAAAATTTTCCAGATGCGAAAAACACTCGCCTTGATTTAATCGGCCCTTCGATTTCTTCAGATCTCAAATCAAAAGCCTTTTGGGCTCTCCTTTTTGCGGTCATCGGTATTGCCGCATATGTCGCCTACGCGTTCCGGAAAGTTTCGCGGCCTGTGGAATCATGGAAATACGGAGTCGGAGCTGTGGTGGCGCTTGTCCATGATGTTTTGATCACTGTTGGCATATTCGCTGTCCTTGGCCATTTCCTCAAAATTGAAGTGGATTCCGCTTTCATTGCGGCGCTCCTCACAATTCTCGGTTTTTCCGTGCATGATACGATCGTCGTCTATGACCGGACGCGCGAAAATCTTTTGCGTTCCGGATCGGGGGAAAAGTTCGACGAAACTGTGAATCGCAGCCTCAACGAAACGATGGCGCGATCAATAAATACATCATTGACAGTTCTCGTGACGCTCCTCGCCATCTTCATTTTCGGCGGCCAGTCGATCAAAACTTTCACCCTCGCGCTCCTGATTGGCATTACTTTTGGAACCTATTCCTCAATTTTCGTGGCCTCGGCTTTGATCGTCGATTGGTGGAAATGGGAGAAAAAATAAAAGGGAGGCTTGACCCCGCACCAATTCTGAAAGTTTTAAAAATATTTTTTTAAACATCAGATTTGTTCGATTAGCAAGTCGCGACGCTAGCCATGAGGTTTGAGCTATCCGCTCAACGCGTCGCGTTCTAATTCGATCGCAGAATTGGTGCGGGGTTGACAACACAAATTGCATATGTTATCATTTTACTCTAGGATTAAATAGTGCTAATATAGCCTTAATCAAAGGGAAAAATGATGACTACTGAAAACAAGTTCAATTTGCGGGTAAATACGGATATTCCGCAAAAAATAACGGTAAAATCCGCCGATATTGGGACAATCGTCGGTGATTTGATGCAAAAATTGGGTGCCAAACAGAAGCTGGTGCTCTCGGGTCGTTTTGGTATTTCCGGTCAGGAGCCGCTGACGCTTGAAGCCATCGGAAAAACTTTGAACATCACCCGCGAAAGAGTGCGACAAATCGAAGCCGATGCGCTGAATATGCTTAAAAAGGGTGAAAAGTCGAGGGAAACGGAGGAATTAATTTCGGCTGCGAATGATATTGTCAAAGAAAAAGGCGGCATTGTCGCAGCGAAAACATTTGCCGACGAAGTTTTTGAAAAATATTTCGGACGCAAGGCAAAGAATGACAAAGAAAAATATCTCGTCGAAATTTTGTTTTCGGTAGTTGGTCTCAAAAAAATAAAAGGCAACAAAGAACTGGAAGACGCCTGGACGGGCAAAGATTTTGATATCAAAAAATTTCGCAATATTGCAAGCGGAATTGAAAAGATATTCGACGATTCAAAAAAACTTTTTTCGGAAGAAGATCTTCTGAAAAAAATCGATATAGTAGGTCAAGCTGCGTCGGAAGCGAAGATTGAGCCGGAGCAGATCCTCAACTACCTTGAAATTTCCAAAAAATTCGGAAAAAATATTTTCGGGCAATGGGGGAAAGCCAAATGGCCGCTCGTGCGTCCGCGCGGAGTGCGGGAAAAGGCCACTCTCGTGCTGCTTAATCGCCAAAAACCTCTCCACTTCCGGGAAATCAGCCAGCTGATCGAGAAGATGGGACTTAGCGACAAAAAAGTCCATCCGCAAACGGTCCACAACGAATTGATCCGCGACAAGAGATTCGTTTTGGTCGGTCGGGGAACATACGCTTTGCGCGAATGGGGATTTGAAGAAGGAACCGTGAAAGATATCATTGTCTCTCTTATCAAGGCCGCCGGTGGATTTTTGGCAAAAGATGTCATTGTGAAAGATGTCCTCAAAAAACGAAAAGTGAAAAAAGCGACCATTGACGTGAATCTGTCGGACCGGAAGGTTTTTCAGAAAACCAAAGGCGGATATCAGCTGAAATAGAGATTTTCCCTTATCAAGGGGCGAGATAAAATAAAATCAACTTAACAACCAATATGGATTTTACATCCTTTCTCAAGCAATATTTTGAAACAATCGGGCTTCTGTACTCCATCAGTTGGTGGTGGGCGGGTCCGATTGTTTTGTTTTATCTTTTCAAGATACTTTGGACAAAATATTCTTTCAACCAATATCTCAGTACGCTCAAGTGGGTTGTGTTGGAAATCAAGCCGCCGCGCAACATCGAACGCAGCCCGCGGACGATGGAGCAGGTTTTCGCGGCTTTGCACGGCGTTTGGTCAACTCCGAACTATATCAATAAATATATCAGAGGACAGTGGAAACAGGCGTCTTTGAGTTTTGAAATTCAGGGCGTGAACGGAGAAATGCACTTCATGATCCGTTGCGAACGAAGATTCCGCAATTTCGTCGAGTCTTTGATCTATTCCCAGTACCCGGAGGCAGAAATTCAGGAAGTTGAGGATTATACGCATTCTGTCCCGAAAAATACGCCGAACGCAGAGTGGGACCTTTGGGGAGTGGACTTCAAAAAGTCCAAAGACAGCGCCTATCCGATCAGAACCTACAAATATTTTCAGGAAGATGTGACCAAGGGAATGATCGATCCGCTGGCGGAACTGGCGGATGTCATCGCCGGTCTTCCTCCCGGACAGCAGATCTGGCTGCAGTTTGTCGTCACACCCGAACATGACAAAGATTGGCAGGCAGCGGTGAAAAAAGTAGCGACCAAGTTGGCGGGAAAAGAAGTGGAAAGCGAGCCCTTATTTGTTTTCCGTTTTTTCATACAGGCGTGGGAAGTGATCGAATTGGCCTTCCATTATATCTTCAGCTCGGAAATTGAGCTTGCCGCTGAAGTGAAAAAAGACGAGCAGCCTTTGATGTTCAAGCTCACTCCGGGAGAGCAGGAAATTATCAAGGCAGTGGAAGAAAGTATCGCGAAAAAAGGCTATCGGACAAAGATGCGTTTTATCTATATCGGGCGACGGGACGGTTTTGACCGGGGATTCCTTTCGGGAGTCAACGGTTCCATCCAACAATTCAATGATGCGATGCTCAACTCTTTCGTCCACGAGAACGAGACGAAGACGTTCGCAAACTATATCTGGGTTGAGCCGCGGATGCGGTTTGCCCAGCGCAAAATTTTCAACCGCTATCTTGACCGCGATTTTGACGGGCCGACATTCGTGATGAATTCTGAAGAGTTGGCGACGGTCTATCATATGCCGGACATGTCCGTCCTGTCGCCGGCCATCTCGCGGGTTGAAGCGAAGAAGGGCGGCGCGCCGATCAATTTGCCCATAGAATAATATATTATTTATGCACAACGAAAAAATCACAACCTTCGCCAAAACCAATTTCCGCGGACAGGAGCGGGTTTTCGGCATCAAGGAAGATGATCGCCGCCGTCATTTCTATGTCGTTGGAAAAACCGGAACCGGAAAGACGACAATGATCCAGAATATGGCGATCCAGGATGTCCAAAACGGCCGCGGAGTGGCTATCGTCGATCCGCACGGGGAATTTGCCGAAGAAGTTCTCAAAGCGGTTCCGGCGAGCCGGATCAACGACGTCATCTATTTCAATCCGGCCGACCAGGAGTGGCCGATCGCGTTCAATGTGATGGAAAAAGTGGACACAGAATATCGACACTTGATCGCCTCGGGATTGGTTGGTGTTTTCAAAAAAATATGGGCGGATTCCTGGGGGCCGCGCCTTGAATATATTTTGCGAAACGCCATTCTCGCGCTTCTTGAATATCCAAGCAGCACGCTCCTTGGTGTGACGCGCATTCTTATCGACAAAAGCTATCGTGAGCGGGTGGTGGAAAAAATAACCGATCCGGTGGTGAAATCTTTCTGGGTGGACGAGTTCACGAAATGGAATGATCGGGTTTTGCAGGAAGTGATCTCTCCGATCCAGAACAAAGTCGGGCAGTTTCTCTCAAGCGCCCTCATTCGGAACATTGTCGGACAGACAAAATCAGCGTTCAATATCCGCGATCTCATGGATCAGGAAAAAGTCATCATTATGAACCTTTCCAAGGGACGGATCGGCGAAGACAATAGCGCCCTTCTGGGAGCAATGATGATCACGAAGATTCAGCTGGCGGCAATGGCGCGGGTGGATGTACCGGAGGAAGAGCGGAAAGATTTTTATCTCTATGTCGATGAATTCCAAAATTTCGCAACGGATTCTTTCGCAAACATTTTGTCAGAAGCGCGAAAATATCATCTCAACTTGATCCTGGCTCATCAATACATCGGGCAGCTCACGACCGACACATCAACAAAAGTTCGGGATGCCGTTTTTGGAAACGTGGGCACAATCGCCACCTTTCGGATTGGCGCGGAAGATGCTGAATTTCTGGAAAAAGAATTCGAGCCGATCTTTATGATCCAGGATCTGGTCAATCTTCCCAATTGCAATATATACATCAAGCTGATGATCGACGGATTGACCGGGAGCGCTTTTTCGGCGGCCACTTTGCCGCCGATCGACCTTTCTAAAACGACGGCCAACGCGGAAAAAGTCATCAAAGTGACGCGTGAAAGATATGGAACGCAAAGAGATATCGTTGAAGAAAAAATCGCCCGTTGGAGCGGAATGCTCACGGAAAAAGATTTGAAAATGGGTGCAGACAAACTGGAAATAATCAGAGTTAAAGCGGACAATATGAACAATAACAAAGCGCCCACAAGCAAAGCCGCGCCGGCGAAAAGCGTGCAATCTGCCCAAAAAGCCGATGACAACCGCACGATGTATCCGGCGAAATGCGCCACCTGCGAAACGGATATTCAGGTTCCTTTCAAGCCCGATGCCTCGCGGCCGACATTCTGCAAGGATTGTCTCAAAGACTATCAGCGCCAGCAGGCGCGTGTTCAGCAGGCCAGAGGTGCGAGGAGTGAAAAACAAACAGAGACCGGATCAAACAACGGAAGTGTTTCAAACAGCTATACTCCGCCAAAATCAATAACGCTGCGCGAGGCGACAAAGATGCAGCCCCGAAATTTTCGCCGGGAAAGAAATGAGAAACCGCGAAAACAAGTGGATCTGGTCGGCGTGCGGAGCTTGATCAAAGAAAGTATTGATTCGAAAAAATAATTTTTGGAATAATGTCTAATAGGAAAGTCCTCATTGCCTTGTCCGGCGGGGTGGATTCAGCGGTTTCGGCGGCCTTGCTCAAGAAGCAGGGCTTTGATGTTTTTGGGGTGTATTTTCGTTTTTTCGACCCGCCCAAGGCGGGCAGGGCGGACGGGAGCTTGAAAAAGGCGAAACTAGTTGCAGAAAAATTGAATATTCCACTCGAAATTGTTGACGCCAGAAAAGATTTCAAGAAAAAAATAGTCGACTATTTTATTTCTTCCTATAAAAAAGGCATCACTCCCAATCCGTGCGTGGTTTGCAACCGGGAGATGAAATTTCAGTTGCTGCTTGAAATACTTAAGAAAGAAAAGGCGGATTTTGTGGTCACTGGACACTATGCGCGGATCGTTCATGTAACACGAAACACGAAACATGTAACAAAAAAAATGTTACATGTTACATGTTACATGTTGCGAGAAGCACAAGACAAGACCAAGGATCAGTCATATTTTCTTTATAGACTGACGCAAAAAGAACTAGCAAAAATAATCTTTCCTCTTGGAGATTATACGAAAGCAGAAGTGAGAAAAATTGCTAAAAATATTAAGTTGCCGATTTTTGGGGGTGAAGAGTCGCAGGATATTTGTTTTTTGTCCGGCAAGGATATAAATTCGTTTTTGAAAAAATATATCAAGCCGAAAATCGGAAATATTGTCGATGAATCTGGAAAGATTCTTGCAAAACACAAAGGATTGCCATTTTATACCATCGGCCAGAGGAAAGGAATCGAGATTGGAGGCACGGGGCCGTATTTCGTGATTGGAAAAGATTCGGGAAAAAATGAATTAATTGTTTCAAATGACCCGAAAAAACTGCTGGTGAAAAAGTTTTTCGTGAATAAGGTAAATTGGGTGGATAAAGGAACAAAATTGCCCTTGCTTGCCCAAATTCAAGTTCGCTACCACGCGTCGAAAATATCTGCTAAAATATCTCCAGGTAAGGCAAAAAAGCTGGTCGTGGAGGCCGAAAAGCCTTTGCGGGCGGTGACGCCGGGACAATCGGCGGTGTTTTATAAAAATGGCGAAGTTTTGGGAGGCGGAATAATTGTTTAATATCAAATTTTATGGGTCTGCTTGACGACTATCAAAATATCGACGAAACAGCGGACGATGAATCTTCTGCGATGGATCCAAATACGTTGCGTCGGAAGCGTTTGGATCTCGAGCGGCAGATCGTGATTTTGGATTCGGACCTGGGGAAAACCCAGCGGGAAATCGAGCAATATGAAATGCAGAAAAGAAAATTCAAGAAAGAAGAAGAACGCATCCGCATCGACCGGGAAGATCTTGACAAAAAGATCAAAAAAATGGACAATGACCGGACGTCTTTGGAAGACCAAATCCGGCTACTCAAAAAAAAGTTGAAAACTTTACAATAATATTTTTTATGACTGCCAACGAACTTCGCCAAAAATATCTCGATTTTTTCAAGGAAAAAGGGCATGCGATCATTCCATCGGCGCCGTTGGTGCCGGAAAACGATCCAACCGTCCTTTTCACAACCGCCGGGATGCATCCGCTCGTGCCTTTTTTGATGGGTGAAAAACATCCGCTCGGGACGCGGCTGGCCAACGCGCAAAAATGCGTGCGGACCGGTGATATCGATGATGTGGGAGACAATCGGCACAATACTTTTTTTGAGATGCTGGGCAACTGGTCACTGGGAGACTATTTCAAAAAAGAAGCGATTGAGTGGAGTTTTGAATTCATCACGGGAGAAAAATGGCTTGGATTTGATCCGAGAAGGCTCTATGTGACGGTTTTTGAGGGGGACGACGACGCGCCGCTCGATCAGGAATCCATCAATATTTGGAAAGAACAATTCAAAAAAGCGGGCATTGAAGCGGAAGTGGCGGGAGCGGATAAGAAAGTTAGTGAAAATCATCGCATAATTCCTCTTGGGAAAGACGACAATTGGTGGGGACCGGCGGGAGAAACTGGGCCTTGTGGGCCGGATACGGAAATGTTCTATGATGTTTCGCCGGAAAAGGGACAACTGGGCGATACTTTCGAAAGTCTGGTGAACAATTTCCGACTTTTGGAATTTTGGAATGACGTCTTCATGGAATACAACAAGAAAGCGGATGGAACTTTTGAGAAATTAATTCAACAGAACGTGGATACTGGAATGGGACTGGAACGAGTAGCAGTGATTATGAGCGGTAAGGATAATATATTTGATACCGAAGTTTTTCAGCCATTGATCCGGAAAATAGAAGAAATATCCGGAAAAAGTTATCACGATGAAGAAAATAAGAGCGCGATGCGAATTGTGGCTGATCATATTAAGGCGGCGACTTTCATGATTGCCGACGGGGTCGTGCCGACGAACGTCGAGCGGGGATATATTTTGCGCCGGCTCATCCGGCGGGCGATTCGGCAGGGAAAAATTTTGGGAATCGAAAACAATTTCGCGGCCAAAATTGCGGAGGTGGTTATTTCCGAATACAAGGAAACTTATCCCGAGCTTGAAAGAGAAAGTGGAAAAATAGCTGAAGAACTGAACCAGGAAGAAGTGCGATTCCGCGAAACGCTCGAAAAAGGACTCAAAAAAATCAAGGAAATTATCGCCGAAAGCCGGAGCGCAGAAAAAATTTCCGGAGAAAAAGCTTTCTATCTTTTTTCCACGTTCGGTTTTCCTTTGGAGCTCACAAAAGAAATTGCCAACGAACATGGCATAGCTGTTGATGAAGAAAATTTCCACGAAGAATTCAAAAAGCACCAGGAGCTTTCGCGAACTGTTTCGGCCGGGATGTTCAGGGGGGGTCTCGCGGATGCGGGAGACAAGGCGGCGCATTTGCATACCGCCACTCATTTGCTTTTGGCGGCGCTCCGGAAAGTTCTGGGAGAGCATGTCCAGCAGAAGGGGTCAAATATCACCGGCGAGCGCTTGCGGCTTGATTTTTCCCATGACAAAAAAATGACGGCGGAAGAAATCGCCGAAGTTGAAAAGCTGGTAAATGAAGCGATCGAGAAAAATATTCCCGTGAAATGCGCCGAGATGACGCTCGAAGACGCGCAAAAATCAGGGGCAATCGGGGTATTTGGGGATAAATATGGGGAAAAAGTGAAAGTCTATTCAATATACGATTTCTCAAGTGAGATCTGCGGCGGCCCGCACGCGCCGGCGACGGGCGAACTTGGCAAATTCAAAATCACAAAAGAAGAGGCTTCAAGCGCGGGAGTGCGGCGGATCAAGGCAGTTTTGGAATAAAAAGCCGATCAGCTTAATTTCTCCGATCCTTACCGGCGATAATGTTTCCCTGTTTATGAAAACAAGGCCGCGATTTTTTGGATCACGGCCTTTTGTTTTGGTGCTCAAAGGCGTACATTTGGTCAGATTCCTCCTTCCCTATGTTTTGTGGTTGTAATAATGCTCACAAGGGCTATCCCATCATGAAGAGTCAGAGTATGTTTGGCAATGCTTTTGATGTCTTCTAATAAGAAATACCAGAACCAGAAGGCATCTTCAGAGTTAAATGTAAAAAACCGCGCTTCTCCGCCGTCGACAGACCAAATTAATCGCATTAAGCCCCCCTTTGAGAATTTTTTCTCCTTTTCCTTATTATATCACAATATTAATAATTTTCTTTCATTTTACCGGACAGGCGTTTTTTTCATTTTCTTCTGAAAAAGGAAAAACATATAGCCAAACAAAGCAATTCCAAAAGCAAGATAGACGAAAAATAGGATGTTGTTCTTCTCGACCAGCGCCGCAAAGGCATAGACAACCAAGATGGAGTAGAAAATTTCATTGAGCGTCTGGGCGGCGACATATTTCGTGAATTTGTAGCGCAAGGCGCCGATCGTATATCCCGGTATTTCCGCGGGCATAGAGAGAATGAAGAGCAGAATCATTCCGAATTCCGCATTCGGCGGAATTTTTTTGAGGTAGAACTGAATTTCTTCGTAGGGCAAAAATTTTCTCACGAGGGAGTTGCCGGCGTAGTAACCGATGAAGTAGCTCAAAATATCGCCAGCCAGCCAGCCGATGCCCAGATATAGGGCGGTGAAAGTGTTTCCCCAGACAAGCACGGCCACGGGAACAAGCGGCAGACTGATGAAGGACGAAATCATCGTGGAAAGCACGCCGAGGGCGATGAAAACCAACACGCTCAAGATTGCGTATTCTCCCGTCAGCCGCTGGAAATAGGGAACGATTTTGGCGAAAAAATTCTGAAAGGCGATCGAAGACCAGACCAAAAAGCTGATGAAAGTGAGAGAGACCGCAATAGCAATATTTTTCTTATTGAATAGCTCCATTGCCTCTGATTATACAGCAAAAAACCACCCGCAGAAAGCCTTCTTTTTCCGGTGGGTTGTTTTTTTATGCGTTTTTTGATAATATAGTTCAAGTCGAAGCGATGCCGCGGACTATATTTCCCTATCCGCTAAGCTTTGTCATTCCTGCTATATATGCCGTTGTAGCTCCCAACTTTGCCGGGGCTGCGGCGAAACAAGGGAGTTTCGGCATAATGTTTGTTCTAGCGTATGGTTGTCTACATTCTCACTAAGAAAGAAGTTGACTAATTTCACCGATAGTTTATAATAAAATTATAAACTATCAAAAATGGGTAAAATAGATTGCAAAACGCTTAAAAAATTGTATACAAAAGAAAAGAAGTCAGCAGCGAATATCGCCAAAATTTTTGATTGCTCTGAAAATAAAATCAATTTTTGGTTGAAGAGACATAAAATTCCAAAGAGATCGATAAGTGAGGCGATGTATATTAAAAACAACCCTGAAGGCGACCCGTTCAAATTAAAGTCTCCAAAAAATATAACTGATGCCCAATTATTCGGTCTTGGTATAGGACTTTACTGGGGCGAAGGAACCAAGGCAAGCAAAAACACAGTGAGACTTGGAAATTCGGACGCAAAATTATTAAAAGTATTCATTGCTTTTCTTATAAGATTCTTCGGAATAAAAAAAGAAGATTTGAGGTTTCATTTGCACATCTTCACTGATATGAAAATTGAAGACGCAAAGAGATATTGGATTCGGGAATTGAATATTAGTGCAGAACAAATTTATAAACCATTCGTTTCAATAACTGGATCCCTGGGCACATACAGACGAAAGAGTGAATATGGTGTTATGACTGTTTATTATGGAAATACGAAATTAAAAAATAAATTAGTTCATTTAATCGAACAGCAAATAAGCAACAAGCCGTTGTAGCTCAGTTGGCAGAGCACTTCCATGGTAAACTAAATTGCCCACTATCTAGGAAACTGGATGGTGAATCCCGAATTACGGTTAAAAGCCTTGCACAGGTCAAGACCGTGGCGTCATAATACGCCCGAACGACTGACAAGGGAGGCTAAGTTCTCGCGAATATGCCTAAGATACAGTCTGATCCTCTAAAATAAGTGCTCAATGCAAATAGAGGCAAAATGAAGGAAGGGGTCCGCGGTCCGAATCCGCGCAACGGCTCAAGGATAATATTTAAACAAAAAAATATGTCCGGAAAAAGATTGACAATATATCTTGTCGCATTGGTCATTGCTGTTGCTATATTTTTGTTCTATAGAAACGAAAAAAACAAAAATATGCAGCCGACCACAGCACCTTTATCTCCCAGCGCCAGCAACTCCGTGAAAAGCGATAATACTACAAGCGTCAATACTGATACGTCTGCGGCAAGTCCGGATCAATCCGATCAGGCGGATCAAGATTTCGCGGCTCAATGCGAAAATGGCGAGTGGGTGAAAATCGCCGATGTCCAGGGCGATGTAACATCCGCTACTGGAATTTTGCACTGGGTTGATGCGGACAATGATGCAGCGTCAAAACAATTTGAAAGCTATACCCATTATCTGAACGGAAAAGAAAAAATCGCCTTGATCAATCCGACCATAAAGTCAGCTGACGATGCGAATAACCTTGATTTATTCCAAGGCCGGGAAGTTGAAGTCCAAGGTGTTGTGAAACAGGTAAGCGTCAAAGAAATGCAGGTTTCCCAAGTGAGGTGCACAGGATCGGAAACGGACAAAAATCTGGCCACGAGCCGCGTTGCCATGCTTGGCTATATTTCCAGCAATATAAGTTCAATTGCGCCGGAAAAAGCACCCTATCAAAAATGGACAGTGGATTCGGCAATCATATTGGACGAAAAAGATATCTATGTCGACTACTATGATACTCTGCAGGATGATGCGAACAGCGATCCAAACCTTGATACGATGCACAGGGTTCTACTTCAAGTTTCGCCAAAGGACGGCGGAAGCTATGACCTGAAAGTTTTGGCCTACTATGTTCCAGGTGAGGATGAAATGTCTTTGAAGTCCGGAACGGACAAATTTAAGAATCAGGACGAAACCGCCTTTCCTTCCTATACCTATGACTCGGAGGAAAATTCCTGGACCAGGGACTAGAGTAAATAATCTAGGGTAAAGTTTGAAAAATGAACCTTTTGAGATAAAATTATCTCATGAAGTTCAAATGTCCAAAATGTTTGAGCAGGGATTTCTGGAGCTTAACTGACGGCAGGTTGAAATGCAAATCATGCAAGAGACTTTTCAC
>JAPLXD010000004.1 GCA_026396255.1 Candidatus Moraniibacteriota bacterium
GAAAAGTCTCTTGCATGATTTGCATTTCAACCTGCCGTCAGTTAAGCTCCAGAAATCCCTGCTCAAACATTTTGGACATTTGAACTTCATGAGATAATTTTATCTCAAAAGGTTCATTTTTCAAACTTTACCCTAGATATTGCAAGTACCACTTTTAGGCTCCTTGCTGAGTACTTCGGTTAGCACTTGACTCATCCGAATCATGAGCTGATTTTTTTCTGTCTCCGAGAGCACAGAATCTATTCCCAGTTCAATGTTGTACGTATAATCTGCTCTTTCTGTCGACATGATGCCCTCCTTTACGCTATTTAGCGAATAATTTTGTCCCAATGTAATATTATAGTCTAAAACAAAAAATAAGTCAAGTTAAGATTCCTTAATTAATAAATATTCCTTTATACAAGCCTCAAATACCGCTCGCCTCCGTTGGGTCTTCGGGGAGGGGTGGGCGGAGGCGGAAAATGCGAGTGGAGAAAAGTTTTTTGATATAGCGAAGTTCTTCAAGATCAAAAAAGTGCGCGAGAATGAGAAAAGATCCGGTGCCAAGCGTACCCGCGAAGGCCATCTGCCAAAAAACGCCGAGGAACGTGTCGAGATTGACATAGGGATTGATCAGATATTTTGCGAGTTGGGCGACGAGGCCGGCGGCGAGTGCGGAAAGAGAAATTTTGAAAATGACAGAAATTATTTTTTTGTCATCAAGATAATCAAGTTTGTTGCGGAGGATGAAAATCAAAAGGAACATTTCCACAATACTTGAAAGGGAAAACGCCCAGACGAGTCCGAGAATGCCATAATAGCGCGACAAAATGAGCGCGGCTGCAAGGTTCATCGCTTCACCGCCGATCCCGGCGAGGAATGGAACACGCGTGTTATGCAGGGCATAGAACGCCCGGGCCAGAAGCGGGATTGTGGCTTGGGCAAAAAGGCTCACGGAAAATATTCCGAGGGCTTGGAAGGTGAGGATTGTGTCCTGCCAGTCAAATTTTCCCGCGCCGAGGACGATGCGGACGATTTGGGCGCGCAAAACCAGGATCAAAATGCTGGCCGGAATGATGAAAAACAAAATTTGCCGGAAAGTTTTGGAAAAATTGTGGATGAAAACATTCTGCTCGTCGCGCGCCGCATGGTGGGAAAGGATTGGAAAAACGGCCAGAGCAAAAGGAATGGCAAAAATTCCAATCGGAAAACTTTGAAGATTGTTGGCGAAATTGAAAATTGAAATGCTTCCGGAGGCGAGAGTTGAGGCAATGATGGTGACGATCAAAAGATTGATCTGGGTGACGGCCAGACCCATTGTCCGCGGGATCATGAGAGTGATGACTTTGCGGAGATTCTTGTTTTTGAAATTGAGGTGCGGAAAATATTTGAGTCCGACCATTTTGACGTTCGGGTATTGGACGAGCATATGAAAGAAAGCGCCGATCACCACTCCCCAAGCGAGTCCCGCGATCCCGAAAGGTTTCACAAGGAAAACGGCACCGAAGATGATGCCGAGATTATACATAATCGGCGCGAGAGAATAAATCAAAAATCGTTTGAAAGAGTTGAGAATCCCGCCAAAAATTCCACTGATACCAAGAAAAATCGGGCTCAAAAACATAATGCGCGTGAGACTGGCAACGCCTTGCAATTTGTCCGCCGGAAATCCGGGGGTGATGAGCTTCATCAGTTGCGGCGCGAAAAGGGCGAAAATTGCCGCGATGACAATGAGAAAAATCAATGCCGTCGTGAGAAAAACATTCACGAGTTCCCAGGCTTCTTTTTCTTCATCTTTGGCGATGAGACTCGTGAAAACCGGAATAAAAGCGGCGCTCAAGGCTCCGAGAATGAGAAGGTTGTAGATCAAATCCGGCACGCGGAAGGCGGCATAGTATATGTCGAGAGTGTCCCCCGCCCCGAAGTGCGAAGCGAGGATGCGGTCGCGAAAAAGCCCCAGGACGCGGCTCAAAATCCCGGCTATGGCGATCACAAACGCCGCCGAAGCCACAGAGTTCGACGGAGCTGAGTTCAGAAATTTTTGCTTGATGGATTTTATCATTTACTTTTCTACAGCCAATCCCACAAATTTATCCGCATCCAAAACCGTTTCCATTTTGAGTGCATTGCCATCCTGCTTCAGATCGTCCGGCCAGCGCCAGATGGTTTTCAGACTATCCGGCAAATCGATTTGCGAGTTCAATTTGCTCCCGACACTGCCGGATTGTTTTTGATAGAGGACGGAAAAAGAATCAGCCGGATGTTGGAGCGCGTCGAAGCTCAACTTGAAGGGCAAAATATACCTATAGGTGATTGTCGCCGATTCTCCCGGGCTCACATAGACCCAATTGGCAAAAACGGTCTTGTTATTTTCGTCATAAATTGTTGTTCCCGACTGGTCGTCGACGCGAGTGGAGTCCTCCTCGGCTTGGACTTGAGGATCTTTTTTGAAGCCAAGTGAAACGTAATCAAGCGCCGGCGGAACCGTCTCGCGCGTCTGGCCATCCACCGAAAGAAACTTGGCATCCTTTGGGACGTATACCCGCATCCAATCCCCGTTCACTTTGTTCCACCAGTCATATTTTTCGTTGCCCCCGTTATGTTTGCGCGTAATGGAAACCGTGTCAATGATGCTGCCGTCGTTCTGGATTTCGCTCTTGTGGTCAATTGTTTCGTCGATCACGACATCGGTCTTGTAGCCGTTGATATTCGTATTGATAACACTTAGATAATCCTTGTCCGTATTCAAAATTTCTCCCGACCACTTCTGGTCTGAAATCAGTTTTTGGATATTATAATTTCTGGAATAGAGAAGCAGATGTTTTTCCGAAAGGGCGGTGTTGAAGGCCTTGAGGGTGTTCAACACCGCCGCAAGACCCCTTTCGCTCATCACTTTGTCAAGAATTTTTGGCGTGAGGTCGGCCACAAATTTTTTCGGCTGGTTGAGGTTTTTGTCATAGTCCACCTCGACTTCTTGCTGGGTTTCTTCTATAAAATTGTCCGCGTCGATTGTTTTTCCGTATTCCGGCATATCGATCGGGCCGGTGACTTTGAGAAGATCCTGCAAGAGCTCGGGTGTGATCGCAATCACTCCATCCACCGTCGGTCCGCCCGTTTTTTCATAGAACCAGGCCACTTTTTCCGCCGAAGTTGGAAAATCAGGGAACCAGTTGGCATCATGCATTGTCCAGACAGCGCTCATTTTTTGGATCGGGGTGGGGGGAATCACGCGCGCCTTGAGCTGTCCATCCGGATTATAGATGTCATCCACGAAAAGTTTTTTCACGCGGCCATTCCCGATATCAAGGATCCCATAGCTTCCGATAAAGCCGCCCGTCGCCCGCATTTCCTGGTTGTTTTCAAAAAGGAACAGGTATTTTCGCGGACCATTATATCCCAAAACATCAAGGAATATCTGGGAATAGTCGAGAAAATTTTTGAGGCTGGCGTTCACCAGGGGCAACTTGCTTTTGAGCTGGACAAATTGGTCCCTGGTCTCGGGCGGCAGGTCGTCCATATTCACTTTGTCCAAATCATCCTGGGCGGCAGAAAGCTCTCCGCTTGATTTTTGGATCCCGGAGCGCAAGCTCAAAAACAAGTCCGTGAGGGAAGGCTGGTTGGCTTGGTTGGCGCTATCAAGCGGATTGCCGATCGAATCGAGTGACTCGGCCGACTCCGCCAGACTTTTTCCAGCCAAAGAAAAATGCTCGCCGGCGCTCAGAACATAGTTGGCGCTGGCAAGTTTTGAAATTCCGGGAACGAAGCGCAAAACTTCACTGAAGTTTCCGCCGATATTTTGAATATCATGATTGGCGTCGGAAAGAATTTGATAGGAGTTGGAAAAATCCACGGCTGCTTTGTCGAATTGGCTGTTTGAGAGATTGTCCTTAGCCTGAGCGAATTGCCCGAGAGCCATATCGGCGGTTGCGGTAAGATTTGTTTTCATATCAAGCGCCCGCTGGACATAGGAAAAAGCGGGAATTAAGCAAGAGAATAAAAGGAGAATAGCTGCAAACGAAAAGGCATAGCTGAAACGCGGAACGGAAGAAGTTCTCGGCTGAAAAATATCGCCTTGAATTTTCAATTTTCCAAAATCCGGAATGATTTTGCCTGAAAATTGCCTAATCGCTTTAATTTTTTTCTTCAGCGAAAATTTCCTGACTCTTTTTTTAGTGGTTCGTTTTTCCGGCTCCGGCTTGGTTACCTTTCCTGAAAAATTTTCAGGCGTTGGAAAATAATCGAAATCCGGTTTGAGTTTTGTTTGATATGTCTCATCAGGGGCATCAAAATATTTGTTAAACAACTCCAGTTTTGGCTGAAAATCGGCTTCCTCTTGCGGAAATACGTCATGGTGTGTTTCTGCGATCTTTATTCTATTCTCTTTCGGTTTGGAATATATTTTTGGTCCGACGACATCAGCCAGGCGCAAATTATTTTTTCTTGTCGAAGTATTTTTCTTGCGAACTTTTTCCGCGGAAATAGCGACTGTCCGTTTCAATCCCTTTATTTTCCCGAAATTCAAAGAACCATCCGGGTTTACCGGTTTGACGTCAAACATCTGAGGCAAAATGTTTTTTCGTTTTGACATTTTTATCCGCATTTTTTATATATTTTGAGTGTTTCCTCGGCCATTTTTTGCCAGCTGTATTTTTTTATTTGTTGCTGCCCCGCGGCAACCAAATGTTTGCGCAAATCAAAATCCTCCAAAACTTTTTCGATCGCGTCAGCAGTTTCGGAAATTCCCCGCGGATCAAAGAAACAGGCGGCCGGCCCCAGAATTTCTGGCAGACAGGAGGCGTTGGAGCTGACAATCGGCGTATTCCTTGCCATGGCTTCCAGCGGCGGCAATCCGAAGCCTTCATATAGCGAAGGAAAAACATAGAGCCTTGCTTCCCGATAAAGAGACGGCAAATGATCTTCAGCGACGTGCCCCGGAAAAACAACGCCCGGGACATTGTTTGCCACAACAAAATTTTTCAGCCGTTTGTAGAAATAGTCTTCTTTCCCCGCCAAAACCAAATGCAGTCCCGAATGCGTTTTGGAAACTTCTTTGAACGCCAAAATAAGCCGGTCAAGATTCTTGTGCGGATAGGCATTGCCGACATATAGGATATACGGCCTCATTATACCATATTTTTTGAGAACTGTTTCCGGTTTTTCAAGCAATGGTTTTTCAATCGTGTCCACGCCTTCATAGGTGACGACGACTTTGTCCGGATTGATCTTGAAATTTTTCAGCACATCTTTTTTTGTGTGCTGTGAAACGGCAATTATCTTTTCCGAGTTCTTGATAGCTCGCTTGATCACCCGGTGATATACTTTTGTTTTGAGGAAATAGGCCGGAGCTGACAAAGTGGAAGCTCTGCGCGTCGGATGGCGAAACAGGATCAAATCATGGATCGTCACGACAAACTTC
The DNA here is from genome assembly GCA_026396255.1 of Candidatus Moraniibacteriota bacterium. GTDB lineage: Bacteria > Patescibacteriota > Minisyncoccia > Moranbacterales > UBA11712 > JAPLXD01. Next base: position 5,396 of record JAPLXD010000004.1, read on the forward strand.
CCTTTGTAGGCAATGGGAACATTGAAATGAGGAAAATGGACGAGATCCAGTCCGCATCTCTTGAAGATTTTCGGCATTTGTACCTGTTCTCTCAAGGTGTACCAGGGAACATCCGCCAGAACTTTCGTGAAGTTTTGGCTGCTCGGCTGATATTCATTCCAGTTTTCTTTTCGAAGAAATATAAAAAATTGGTGGGAATTATCCCAGCCAGAGGCTGGTCCGCCTTGGGCGGAAATAATCTCCAAATTTTCTATCAATTTTTGGGTGTATCTGCCCAATCCTTTTCCGATCGATCCGAAAAAGCGGGCGTCGATGCCGATTCGCATTTATTTGTGTTGATGAATGACAGCCAACGTTTCTTTTGCACACTTTTCCCAAGAAAATTTTTGAGCTTGCGCGATTCCTCTTTTTTTGAATTTATTATATAAATTTTCGTCAATGAGGATATTTTCCATCGCTTCGGCGAGCTCGGCCGGGCGATTTGGGTCAATTGGAAGGGTGGCTTTCCCGGAAACTTCCGGCAGCGAAGAATTGTTCGAAGCTATCACCGGCGTGCCACAAGCCATCGCTTCAAGAATCGGCAGGCCGAAACCCTCAAAAAAAGAGGGATAGACAAAAAGAGAAGCCAGGTTATACACATATGGACGATCTTCTCTTTCAATGTATCCGCAGATTTTGACGTCTTCTTTTTCGATCAAATCCCTGCAAAGCGAATTGATGTTTCCCGCTAAAACCAGTTTATATTCCGACAGTTTTGGATTTTTCAAAACAACGCTTTTGTAGGCCTCGATGATTGATGAAATGTTTTTTCTCGGCTCGATGTTGCCAAGAAAAAAAATAAACTTTTGCGGGAGTCCGTATTTTTTTCGAGTCGCGGCCAATTTTGGATCATTTTTTTCCATGGCTCTGAAGTCTTGGCTTATGCCATGCGGGATCACTTGGATATTTTCTTTTCTCACCTGGTAGATTTCTTCAAGATCCTTTTTCGTCGATTCGGAAACGGCAATCATCCCTTTTGCGATCCGGGAAATTTTTCGGGGATTTACGAAATATTTGTGCCACAACCTTGTTTTGAGCGGAAAAAAGTGAGGATATCGCTCAAAAGAAAGATCGTGGAATGTCGTGACCAGCCGGCATGCATCGCTCACGGAGAGAAAATTGATGTTCGGAGCGAAAAAAACATCCACTCCCCCGATAAGCTTGTCGATTTTCGGCCAATTGAGATACCAAAAACAAAGATTGAATACTTTGTTCGGAAAAGAAAATCTCTTCAGCTTCGCATTTGGATGCGCGTTGATCCACTCAAAATGGCGGCCGTTTTTTTGCCTGAAAGAATTTGAAAAAATTATATATTGGTTCAACGAGTCTAGTTTAAGAATATTTTTCAAGAGTTCCAAAGCGTACTCCCCGACTCCGGAAATATTTTCCTCCTCAAGACATCTGGCATCAAATCCGATTCGCATAATTATTCTTCATCTGAAATATAATGTTTCCCAAAAGCAAGTAGCGCGCCCAAAAACAGTCCGGCCAGTGCCGCAATGCCAAAATTAAGGCGCAAATCCTGTGTATTTTTCAAAACAATCAGATCACTCGAATCAACTTGAAACCAGTCCGGGTCTTTGGCTGTCGAATTCAGGCTTTTCGTCCGGTCGGCCAGGATGGATTCAATGGCCGGAGCGATACGCGCGGCTTCGTCATTGGTCTCGGCGGAATATTTCACACTGACCAGGTTTGAAGACATTTTTTCCGCCTGAAAACTTTTCGAAAAGTCTCGCATCGTTTTCTGGTCGGCATTGATTCCGGCTTTCGTGAAAATATCCTGGGAAACTCCCGGCGATGCAAGCCAGGAAACAACTGTTTCGGAAAATTTGTCATCAGCTTGCAAGCGATAGAACTGGTCGTAGCGATAGTCGGCGGTTAATTGCGTTTCCGTACGGCTGATATTGAGAAGCAGCGACGCATTGTATATTTGTGCGGCTCTCACTGACCAGGTATAAGCGATCACGACAGCAATGACAACCGTATAGATAATGACGGAAACATTGGCCTTTAATATTTTGTAGTATTCACGAAGTTCCATAAGATTAGAAATTTACTGTTTAAATTTTTGCAGGCTATTTTCCACGTAATTTTTTATCTTAGTCTTGAATAATTTCCTTTCAAACGGCAGGGCTTTTTCGCGGATCTTATGAGGATCAAAATCATCAGGATTGAATTTTTTCAAGACTTCCAGCAGGGCTTCCGGTGTTTGCTCAGAAAAAAATAATCCTTCCTGTCCCTCGCTCACATGTTCCACGATATCCCCTCCGCGGAAAGCAATGATCGGTCTTCCGGAAGCCATGGCTTCAATGGCAACAATGCCAAAATCCTCTTCTTGCGGGAATAGGAAGGCCTTGGCGCGCGCGTATGTTTTCGCCAATTCCTCATCGCTCAAGCGCCCGGTGAATTCTATGCTTGACCCCGCTATTTTCCGAAGTCTTTTTTCATCCGGTCCCTGTCCCCCGATTATTTTTAGTGGCCAGCCTAACTTATTAAACGCTTCTATTACAATATCAAACCGCTTGTAGGTCATCAATCGTCCGACCATCAAAAAATAATCTTCCTTTTTTTCATCGATACGGAACTTTTCTATGTCCACGGGTGGATTGATGACAACAGAATCTTTTTTGTAGTATTTTTTGATTCTCCCGGCAACAAAGCGTGAATTGGCGATATATTCATCCACCCGCTCGGCGCTCATCCGGTCCCAGACACGGATATAATTCATCAGAAATGGGATGAATTTTTTCACAAAATTCGGGAAGCCGAACTCATCGATATATTTTTGGCAATCGTCCCAAGCGTACCGCATCGGTGTGTGGCAATAGCAGATGTGCAAAGTTTCCGGAGGCGTGATGATGCCTTTGGCGTAGCTTGAAGAATCAGAGAGCACAATGTCGTACTGCGAAAAATCGAATTGCTCGATCGCCGGTGGCATCAAAGGCGGGAAAATGCGGTGGTTTTTGCGCGAATAGGGAAAATTTTGGAGAAAAGAGGTATAAATCCTTTTCTTTTTGAAAATCCCGTGCGTTTTCTCCTCGTCGTATATCAGCGTATAAACCGGCGCGTATGGCCATATTTCCGCGATGCATTCCAGAACCCTCTCCGCCCCGCCATACTGGATGAGATAATCGTGAACCAAGGCTATTTTCATAGGTAAATTGTAGCCTTTTTCGGCGATTTTGGCAATTCATCCCATCACCAACTCTTGCAAAAACCCTGGATATAAAAAAGGGGGAGGCGAAGCCGATTCTCCGTATATTCTTTGAATTTTGAAAAACTATCCGGAGTTGGTGAGGGATAAAAAAAGCCCCTGGTATTTTTCAGGGGATGAAATTAAAAAGTTATATCAATTTCCATTTCCGTTTCCCAAAATTTCCCTGGATTCTCTTTTTTTGATAAGGCCGATCACGATAACCGCGATTATGGCGGCGGCAAAGATTGCCACACCGGCATATTTGATATATTGGCTGATTTGGGTGGCGGCATAGCCGAAGAAATAGCCGAGCAAAACAAGGAGTGAACTCCAAACAAGTCCACCCAATATCGAGTTTTTAATAAATTTAGAGAATTTCATCCGAAGCGTTCCGGCCAAAATAAAAGTTATGGCGCAAAGGCCGGTTGTCGATTTTACATAGAATATGATACGTTCGCTGCTCTGATGAAATTTATTTTTCAGCTTCTCGATTGTTAAGTCGCCTATTTTCAAAAATTTTTGCGCTTTTTCCATAATTTTCGGACCGCCGTAGTAGCCGATATGATACAGTCCAATATCGCCCAAGACGTCTCCAAAAACGCTCAAGACAAAAACGATTCTAATATTAAAATATCCCTGCGAAGCAAGGAAGGCGGCAATCATCGTCGCGAAAGGCCCCTCGAAAAACATCAGGATGAACATCAGGGGATATCCCCAGTACGGAAGAAGATGAAGAAAATTTTGAGAGGAAATATTTATCATAAGTTCTTTCTCTTTTTCAATAGCACAAAAAAAGTCTTAAAAAGAATCTCGATATCCATCCATAGCGACCAGTTTTCAATATAATAGATATCCAGACGGGCTTCGTCAGTGAAACTCAAATCTGATCGGCCGGAAATTTGAGCGAGCCCCGTCACACCCGGTTTGATGGAGAGGGTCCGTTTCTGCCATACCTCATATTTTTCCACCTCGCGCGGCTGATGCGGACGCGGACCAACCAGTCCCATATCGCCCTTCAAAACATTGAAAAGCTGGGGCAATTCGTCGATTGAGAGAACTTCAATGATCCTTCCGACGCGAGTTTTTCGGGGATCATTTTTGATTTTATAGAGCGGGCCTTTGCGGATGCTTTGTTTTTGAATCAATTCTTTTTCCAGCTCCAGCGCTTCTTCGCGGTTGGGATTTTGAACACTGGTGCAATAGTCAAGCTTCATATAGCGGAATTTGTACACATTGAAATTTCCATTGTGACCGACTCGTTCGTTTTTGAAAATGATCGGGCCACGAGAATCCAGTCTGATTGCGATTGCGGTTATGAGCAACAACGGCGACGTTATAATAAGGCCGAAAAGTGATCCGACAAAGTCAAATATTCTTTTGGCGATTTTCCCCCATCCGTCCAAGGGAGTATTTTTGATTTCAATGACCGGTTCGTCAAAGAGCGCTTTGACCTCAAAATTCGTGCTGATTGATTGCAGGATTGCCGGGACGAATTTGAATTCGATCCGGTTGCGATGGCAAAAATCACTGACCTCGCGGAGATCTTCCATTGGAATGTCCGGATCGCAAGCAAAAATTTCATCAATACCTCTTTCTTTTTGAATCTGTCGGAGGTTGTCAATATCGATTGTCGATTCTTGTGCAATTATTTTGTATCCGTGTCCCGGATTTTTTTTGTATTCATGGCAAACCGTATCGCAATATCCGCTTTTCCCGATGAGAGCCAGGCGGTGCGTCCCGATTCCCTTGTAAATCAGGAGAATTTTTTGAGTGAGATTGACGGCGTAGCGGGACAAGCTGATGAATACGATAGATAGCCCCCAGGCGGAAAGAATAATGAAACGCGAGGAAAACCATTCGCGCTGGAGGAAAATAGCCAGAATAACAAGAGTCATTCCGACGGAAATGGAAAAAGTTATCTGCAAAAATTCCCGCCAGAAAGTACGGGTTGTTTTCAAAGAATATAATCCCTGAAGCGCAAAAATAATCAAAAAGAAAGGCGCGACCAGAGAAACTATTTTGAGATATGAAAAAAATGGAAACTGAAACAAAACCGGCTTAATTTCGATTATGCCGGGCGTGAAACGGAGCCAAAATGCAACTGCTGCCGCAAGGACGATCATCAAAAAATCGGCGGGGACGAGTATTGCGGCAAAAAAAAGTTCTGATTTCTTCATAGTATATAGAGTTAGTCGGGGCCTATAAGCCGGATTCTGTCTTATCCCTCACCACTTTTAACGAGTATGTTTTCCGATTCTACTAATAAGATTCCTAAATCAATTCACAAAAAGTGGTGAGGGATGAGATAATCATTTATCTAGGCTTAATATTACTATCAAGCTCGAGCGTTTCCTCCGACTTGCGCCGAAGTACAAACTTGCACCAAGCAGGGTTTGCCAAGTTCCAGCCGTTGCCGGCCGGCTCCAATTGCAGCTCAATGCCTCACGTGAGTGAACATTGAACATCAATCGGCTTTTCACCTTTCTCCGCCAAAGAGGCGGATAGTATAGTCTCTGTGGCACTTTCCCTAGGCACATCTTTCAATGCGCCCGATGGGCGTTATCCATTGCTCTTTTTGTCCCGCTAAGCGGGACAGGTGTCCGGACTTTCCGCCCGGCTCCTTGCGGAACAAGGCGATTATCCAGCCCCAACTAACTATAGATACTACACAAAAATATAAATCTTGTCAAATATATCCGGAATTAATTGCTTTATACAAGCAATTTTAGAACATGCGGCTTTGGGCGCGGGTAGCTTCGTCAAGCGCCAGATTGGCCAATCGATCCGCTTCTGAATTCTTTTCACGCAGAATATGGGTATACTTCACTTCTCCAAAATCAATGGACAGGTTCCAAATCTGCAGAAAAAATTTCTGGATATTTTCATCATTGAGCTTGTATTTGTGATTCATTTGTTTGACGACCAGTTCGCTGTCCAGGAAACATTCAAGCGACAATGATTTCGTTTTTGTCTTGCCGTAGAGCAATTTCACTTTTTGCAAAGCAAAGAGGAGGGCTTTGTATTCCGCTTCGTTGTTGGTCGCGTAGCCGATAAATTCCCGGTAGGTCTTTTTGGTTCCGGTCGACTCAATCACTACTCCGATTCCGGACGGACCGGGATTTCCCCGTGCTCCTCCATCGGTGAAAATTTTGATTTTGTTCATTGCTTTTGGATATCAATAATGTTTAATTCCAATTTGCGGCTACCATTCCATTCATTCGATCGGAGAAGAAAAACAACTGATACCGGATCTTTTGGTTGAAAATCGGGAAATCTCTCCCCGCTTTTCCAAAATATGCCTTCCAATATTTTGGATTTGCCGACTTCAAACGAAAATTTGAGATGCTTTTGGCCATTGCCGACCAATTTTATTTCCCGGATAATCAGATTTTTCACCAGAAAAACCGGTTCGCGATTTCCTTCTCCAAACGGTTCGAACTTTTTTATTTCCGAAAACAGGTCCCAGTCGATTTCTCCTGGCCTAACTTCGGCATCAACCATCAACTTTTTGCCCCATTTTTCTTCGTCGTATTCTTTTTCGATCAGACCCAACAGTTTCTTCTCAAAGATCGAAAGATTTTTCGGCTTTATCTTGATGCCCATTGCCTGTTTGTGCCCGCCATATTTTTCAAGATATTGATCCAGCTTGGAAACAGCGGCAATGATATTGAAAGCGCTGGTGCTTCGGCCGGATCCCTCGAGCAACTTCTTGCCCTTCTTGAGAAGAAATACCGGGCATTGATACTCGTCGCAAATTTTTCCCGCTACAACTCCCACGATTCCAAGCGGCCAATGTTCTCCGCTCCGCACGATGAGCTTATAATTTTTGTTTTCATCGAGAGTCGCTTTGACCTCTTTATATACCTGCTGGGACACCTTTTGCCGCTCGGTGTTTTTGCTCTCCACCTCGAGAGCCAAAATGCGGGCTTTCACAGGATCTTTTTCCAGAAGGAGATTGAGGGTGAGGTCGGCGTGGTCCATCCGGCCGCTGGCGTTGAGACGCGGTCCGATTTGAAAAGCGACACTTTCGGCGGTTGGGGGATTTTTTTCACCGATGGGCAATCGGGCCGATTGGATTATTTCCAAAAGTCCCGTCCGTTTGGTTCTTTGGAGGACAATGAGGCCGAATTTCGCAAAAATTCTGTTTTCTTCGACCAGGGGCACGCAATCAGCGATAGTGCCAATGGCAACTATGTCTAAAAACCACTTCAATTGGGCGATTTTTTCGGGGAGAAATTTTGCAAATAATGCCTCCGCCAGTTTGAAGGCAACGCCGACTCCGGCCAGATCGGGAAAAGGATATTTCTGGCCAGGAAGCTTTGGATTGATCATTATGCATCCCGTGGGCAATTTTTTGGGTATGGAATGATGGTCAGTGACGATTACGTCAATCCCGAGTTTTTGCGCGTATTTGACTTCCTCCCAATTCGACATTCCGCAATCAACTGTGATGATCAGGGCTGGAGCATAGTTTTCCTTTATGGAATCAATGGCCGCTTTGTTGAGGCCGTAGCCTTCTTTGTTGCGATCCGGTATGTACACGTCCGGAGTAAAACCGATTTCCTGTAAAGCTTCTTTGAGAAGGGTGGAAGATGTCAATCCGTCGGCATCGTAGTCCCCGAAGACAACAATTTTTTCTTTCTTTTCCTGTGCCAGCCGGATTCGTTCAACAGCTTCTTTCACTCCGGACAAATCGAGCGGAGAAAAAAGATCTTCATATTTGCCTGCAAAAAAATTCTCAATATCTTGAGAGTTTTTTATATTCCTGGCGAGAAGCAATTGAGCCGTGATCGGATTCAGCCGAAACTTCCCGAATTGTTCCGGTATTTTTTGCGCGCTGCGCAGCGTCCATTTCATTTATTTCTGTGATTTCAAGATTATAAGTGCAGGTCGCATTTCGGGCATTTGAAAAAAGCATCAAAGCCTTTTCCTTCCGGCTTGGGTGTCAGCTCAAGGATCATTTTATTCTGACAACTGGGACATTCAAAACCCGCAAGATTCATTTTCTTGGCAAGAGCCGGCGCGTCCCAGGCGGAATAATCAAAACCAAGCTGAAAGGCACTGCCGGAAACAATAAGACTTTTCATTTTGTCGACAACCTCGCGAGGAGTCATTGTTCCCTGGACGATGAAATTTTCAATCCCCAATTCCTTGGATTTCCTGCGATCCTCTTCGCGTCCGAGATGACTGATGATAGCCACCGGAATATCTTTGGTATCGACATTCTCGCGCAGGGCGGAGATGAGCTGAAATCCGTCCATCCGAGGCATGATGATGCCGGTCAAAATCACGTCGAATTTTTCCTTGGTGGCCAGGTCGATTCCCTCAACGCCGTCCTTGGCGCTGATTGATTCAAATCCGTGTTCTTGAAAAACTTGGCGATACGTTTCGCGGATAATATCGTCATCGTCGACAATGAGAATCTTGTAAGCCGAAGGCTTATTCGCCTCGGGAGGAAACTTATTCTGCTCATCCATATGTTTATGTTAAAAATATTTTAGCGTCCAAAATCTTTCTCTCTTTCCCGTCATTATAGACCAAGAGCGGGTTTATGTCGATTTCCTGAATTTGGGGATTTTCCAAAGCGATTTGGGCGGTGGCAGCAACAATTTTTGCTATTTCTGCCAAATCATAGCCTTTTTTTCCTCGAAATCCCTTGAGGATGGGGAAAATAGCCAGCTGCGCCAGTTTGTCGGCTATTTCTTTTTTGTCAAAAGGAGGGATCAAAATGACCTTGTCTTTGAATATCTCGGTGAATGATCCTCCCCAGCCGCAAAGGATGACCGGACCGAAAGTCGGATCATTTTTCATTCCGATGATCATCTCAAGGCCGGGCTTAGCCATCGGCTGAAGGAGAAAACGCTTGGCGCCGGTGGCTTTTTTCATTTTTCCGAAAGTATTTTTCAATTCCTTCGCATTTTGGATATTCAGCATCACGGCGTTTTTTTCGAGACGATGGGCGATATTCGGATCATCGGTTTTGAGAACGCAAGGGAAAGATATTTTTTTGCCGCCCCTGGCGAGCCTCGCCTTCGGCGGGTTTTTGAGTTCATCAGCACTTCCAAATGAAACAGATTTTACAAATCGGACGCCGCACGTGCCGAATAATTTTTCCGCTTCTCTCCAAGAAAGAATTTTCCTTTTTTCGGCGGTTGTGTTTTCAACAGTAGGGTTTATTTTTTGATTATTCGCAGATAGATGAAATTTCGCAAAATTATTTTTTCCTTTTTGATATTTTACCAGTTTTTCAACCACTGCCAAAGCTCTTTCCGGGTTTTCAAAGTTGGGAATCCTATTTTTCGCAAGAAATTCTTTGGCGCGAGCTATTTTTTCTCCACCCATGAAGCAAGCGGACATATTTTCAATTTTTCCCCTGAAGTTCACCATAATTTGAGCTACTTTTCCCGGATCAGTTTGGTTTTGGGGAGTGAGGATGACCAGAACCGGATTCTTGGGGAAATATTTTGCGATATATTCAAGGGTTTTCGCGTATCTTTCAGGCGGCGCATCGCCGATCACGTCAATCGGATTGTTGACGGAGGCGCTCGTTGGCAGATATTTTTCGATTTCATTTTTGAATTTTTCGGGAAAATCCAGCAATTTTATGCTCTTCGATTTTCCGACAAAATCGGAGGCCATCACTCCCGGTCCGCCGGCGTTGGTGAGAATTATCGCTCCATCTTTTGCGGGAACAGAATTGGAATTCAGGTAATATATGATATCCTGAAATTCTTCGATATTGTTCGCCTGGACGACATTCGTTTTTTCGAAAACAGCTTCAACAATCTCTTCATCCTGGGCGAGCGAACCGGTGTGCGATGAAACAGCCTTTTGTCCGACGGCTGTTTTTCCGGCCTTGAGAATGATCACCGGCTTCCGAGGAGTGATTTTTGCCAGCGCTTCCATGAACTTCGGTCCGTTTTTGATGTCTTCAAGATAGAGCGCGATTGCTTTCGTACTTTTGTCGCTTGAGAGAAAATTCAAAATCTCGCTTTCTTCAATATCCGTTTTGTTGCCGATGGAGATTATTTTCGAAAAACCGATCTTTGCACCGGTCGCCCAATCAAGCAGCGCAACTGCGAGCGCGCCGGATTGGGAAACAATGGCGATGCTCCCCTCTTGCAACTTCACGTCCGTGAAAGTCGCATTCAATTTTTCAGCGGGATTGGCAAAACCGAGGCAATTTGGCCCAAGAATATTAAGGTTATATTTTTGCGCTATATTTGCGAGATTTTTTTCAAGCATTATGCCCTCTTTTCCGGCTTCTTTGAAACCGGACGAAATCACGGCGAAATTTTCGATGGCCGGCTTTGCCTTGGCGCCGTTTTCAAGGATTTCATTCGCAAATGGGGCGGGAATGGCAACCAGAACCAGATCCACGGATTTTTTGATATCACTCAAACTCGCAAAATAATCTCTTCGGGATTTTGCGTATTTCGGATTCACGAAATACAATTTTCCTTTCCATCCGCCTTTTTTGATGTTTTCAATCAAAACATTGCCCAATTTTCCGCTTTTGGGCGACGCGCCGACAATGGCGATGGATTTTGGAGAGAAAAAAGATGATAGATTTTTCATATTAGGGAGAGAGTTATTCAAATTTTTCTTGTCTGCTTGGCATAGGCGAGAGCTCGAGCAACAACGGTAGCCAGATCCAAGTATCCCTGAGCCGCTTCGTGTGAAACTTCGCCAATTTTTTCCATGGATGATCTTTCCGAAGAATAAAGACTATGAGGGGCGTTTTCCATTTTCACAAAGGAAACATTACCTTTATAAAGATCGAAAGTGACGGAGCCGGTTGCAAAATGGGAAATATTTGAGATGACTGCCAAAAGGTCGCTTATAAGCGGACTGAACCATTCTCCTCTGTAGACAGCCTTGGCAAATTTTCGGGATACTTGGTCAAAAAATTCCCGACGGTTTCCATCCAGAATCAGCTCAAGAATTTTTTCATACGCGATTTCCAGGAGCGAAGCGCCGGGCGATTCATATACGCCGCGAGATTTTATACCAATTCTCCGGTTTTCGACCACATCAATTCCAATTCCGACTCCGTTCTTTCCCGCAATTTTATTCAGTTTCTCGAATATTCCGACAAGATTCATGCGTTTTCCATTAACGGACACTGGCACTCCCTTTTCAAAACGAATGGAAACTCGTTCTTCGCGGTTGGGAGCCTTTTGAGGGCTATTGCCCATAATAAAACTCACGAGACTAGTGGGAGTTTTTAGGGATTCAAGTTTTCCAGCTTCGTGAGTCAGGCCGCAAAAATTGGCATCTGTTGAATAGGGTTTTTCCAAGGTGGCTGATATCTTCAAGCCGTTTTTGTGGCAATATTCAATCATCTGCTTTCTGCCGCCCAGCTCGGATATGAAATCGGGGTCGCGCCAGGGGGCGTAAACTTTGATATTCGGTTCCAGCATAGCCGGGGCCAATTCGAAACGAACCTGATCGTTTCCGCGACCGGTTGCACCATGAGTGATAATTTTAATGCCTCTTTTTTTTATTTCTCCCAGGGCGGCAGCGACAGTTGCCATGCGAGCAATACCCGTGGTGTTCAGATATTTTCCTTCGTAATGTCCCAGTCCCTGGATAACTTGCAGCATATAACGGGCCAGTATTTCTTTTCCCGGCACAAGAATGGCTTCCGTCGCTCCGGCAGCTTTCATGCGACGGGGAACATCCTCAAGATTCTTTTCATCCGGCTGTCCGAGATCGGCGGTAACGGCCAAAACTTTTATTCCGTGGCTGGTGAGCCAGTGAATGACCGTAGTGCTGTCCAAGCCGCCGGATACAAATGCCGCTACTTTTCCCCCTCGCAAATCTTTCCAGGTCATATTTTTAAAATTAATTTTTTAAAATTTCTTTCCTCGTCAGCAATCCTTTGGTTGTGCCAATATACTTCACGACGCTTGCACTGTTAATAATTCCCGCACGCAAACTTGTTTTTAGGTCACTATTTTTGAGGTATATCCCCAAAAAACCGGCGGCAAAAGCATCGCCAGCTCCTGTCACATCAACCGTTTTCACTTTTTGGATTGGAGCGTGCAGAATATTTTTTCCATTGCTCACCCACGCGCCTTTCGTGCCATCGGTAATACAGACTATTTTCGAACCGAAATTATGCAATAATTTGAACAAATTTTTCATGTCAGTCGCTCTGAATTTTGCCTTGGACGCGATTTCTGTCGCTTCATTACGATTGAGAATCAGCATCTTTGCAACTTTCAATAGTTTTTTGAGATCCGGAAAATCATCTCTGACTTGGCTTGTGCTCGGAAGAAGAATCAGGCCGGTTTTGTTTTTGGCGACATAATTCAATATTTGGCCGGCTTGTTTGGTCCATTTTCCGGTCAAGGATGAAACTGACAGCCATTTGGTCTTCATTCTCCCCAATTTATTGAGATCAACTGTGCCCGAAGATTTTTGATAGAAAATAACCCGTTCGCCTGTTTTTTGGTCAATGAGAACGACGGAAGTTGCCGGTTTTGCGGGGCCAAGTGGCGCTGATTTCAGTCCAAGTTTTTTTGTTCCAATCGACAAATTGGTGGCGACGCCTCCACCAGTTTCAATCACTTCATCTATGCAAATTTTTTCTCCCAGCTCAAAACCGATCCAGGCGGGAGCCAGCTTGTCTTTAGGCGTTTTGAAAATTTTTCCGCGATCTGTCGGAATAAAAATGTCTTTGGTGATTGATCCTATAGATACTAAGTCGTACATAATATAAAAATTATAATAAGCTTTTCTTTGACATCTCTTTCAATTTCTCTGTCTTCATTATATCACAAATCGTTGGAGAAATATTCCCCAGCACCCCTCCTGAAACCAGCCTTTTTCTTTTGAATGTTTCCGAAGCAATGATCAGTGGCACGGGATTTTTGGTGTGAAAGGTCATCGGAAGATTAGCCTTTCTATCCCACATGCAATCGGCGTTGCCATGATCAGCCGTGATGATCAAATTTCCGCTGCTTTTCTGCAGCTCTTTATAAATTTTTCCGAGACATTTGTCCACATACTCGACTGCTTTGATCGTGGCTTTCATATTGCCCGTATGTCCGACCATATCGGCGTTGGCAAAATTGACGGCAATGAAATCATATCTGCTTTTTTGGAGATATCCCAGAATTTTTTGCGTGATTTTTTCGGCCGACATTTGAGGCAGTTTGGCATAGTTGTCAGTGATGGGTGAAGGGATCATCAGGCGCTCTTCGCCATCAATGGCATCCGCATAGCCTCCGTTCAAAAAATACGTGATGTGTGCGAATTTTTCCGTTTCCGCGATATAGAGTTGGCGGAAATCTCCCAAAGCGGTCGGCAAAGTTCCATTGACCGGATGCTCCTGAAAAGCGGTGTGGACCGGCAGATCAGGACCAAAATTGGTCATGGCGACAAAATATAAATTTTTGAGGCGGGGTTTCGGCAGTTTGGTTTCCTTTGATTTTTCCAGGACGAAAAGTTTCGCAAACTGCCGGGCACGGTCGGAGCGGAGGTTGAAGAAAATAACCGAGTCGCCGTTTTTGATTTTTGCTTTGGGGATTATGACCGACGGTTTGATATATTCGTCCGTCAGGGCGTTGTCATAGGCATCAATAACCGCATCTTTGGGGTATTTGAATTTTTTTCCTTTTCCGCCCACCAACAAATCATAGGCCACCTTCAAGCGATCCCAATTTTTGGCGCGATCCATGGCATAGAATCTTCCAATCAGAGTGGCGATTTTCCCCGCGCCGATACGTGCAATCCGTTTTTCCCAATCATCCAAATGGGAAAAAGCGCTTTTGGGGTATGAATCACGTCCGTCCGTGAAAAAATGAATGAAGACATTTTTGATATTGTTTTGTTTCGCGAGCAGAAGCAGCGCTTCAAGATGGTACGGATTCATATGCGGACTGTCCTCATTTCCCAGAAGTCCCGCCAGGTGTAAATTTGATTTGTTTTTCTTGACGTGCGAAATCGCCCCCAGAAACGCGGCGTTGTGAAAAAAGGTCCCTGTGTTGATGCTTTCGGAAATTTTTCTTGAATCCTGCTCCACGATTCTCCCCGCACCGATGTTCATATGTCCCGTTTCCGATCCGCTGGTTTGGCGGTCATCCAGTCCGACAGCTGTTCCCGTGGCGTTGAGTGTTGTGAATGGATATTTTTCCGTGAGCGCGTCAAAAACCGGCGTCTTGGCGAGATATATCGCATTGGTATCATTTCTTGGGCCAATCCCCCACCCATCAAGAATGGCCAGAATTGTTGGTTTGTTTTTTTTCATTATTTTATTTCTTTCTCAATTTCCAACAAGCGATTATATTTTGCCGTGCGCTCTCCGCGGCAGGGAGCGCCGAATTTGATGAATTCCGATCCGACCGAGACGGCTAGGTCGGCGATGAAAGAATCTTCCGTTTCGCCGCTGCGGTGCGAAACAACGGTTTTGATCTTGTTTTTCTGGCAGAGCCTGATGAATTCCATCGTTTCCGTGAGGGTTCCAATCTGATTTGGTTTCACAATGGCAGCGTTGACGGACGAAAAATGAAGCGCTTTTTTGAGACGGTTCATATTGGTCGCGAGCAAATCATCACCAATGATCAAAATATTTTTTCCAAGTTTTTGGTTCAGCTTTTTCCAGTTTTCAAAATCATCTTCCGTAAGGCCGTCTTCCAGCGATATTATATTGTATTTTCTTACCCATTCCTGATAAAGAGAAATGAATCGGTCCGCTTCCAAGCTGGTATTTTCCGGTTTCAATGTATAGCTCTTTTCGCCCTCATCAAAAAAACTTGAAGCGGCGGCGTCAATACCAAGTGAGACTTTGTTTTTGTATCCCGCCTCTTCGATCGCTTTTTGGATATATTCAAACGCATCGCTGTGGCTGTCGAGCTGCGGAGCAAAGCCGCCTTCATCTCCGACGCCTGTTGAATAGCCCGCATTGGCTAATAAATTTTTTAACTTGTGATATATTTCACTTCCCGCCCGCAGTTGTTCAGCAAAACTTTTGAATTTTTCGGGAACGATTTGAAATTCCTGGACAGAAAGACCCGAGTCGGCGTGCGCGCCGCCATTGATGATGTTGAAAAAGGCGGTCGGAATTTTTTTTGGGATTTTGAATCCGTATTTTTTGGCCAGATATTTGTATAGCGGCATATTTTGCGCTGTGGCTGCCACCCGAGCCGAAGCCAGGGAGACCGCGAGCATCGCGTTGGCTCCCAAATCTGACTTGTTCTCTGTTCCGTCCAGTTCGATAATGGCTGCATCAATTTTTTTCTGATCAGCTGCGTCAAATCCGACCAGTTTTTTATTGATCGTCTTGTTGATATTCTCGCAGGCGCTCAAAACTCCCAATCCACCGTATCGAGTATCATTGTCGCGAAGTTCCAGAGCTTCGTATGTTCCAGTTGAAGCGCCGGATGGCACGGCTGCTGAACCGGAAATATTATTGTCCAGCAGCACAGTTGCTTTCACGGTTGGATTCCCCCGCGAATCCAGAATTTCGAAAGCGGAAATTTTCTTAATTTTTGGCATAAATTTTATACTAAATACTAAATACTATTTTCCAGTGCTTCAATCCCCGGCAGTTTTTTTCCGCTCAAAAATTCGAGCATTGCTCCGCCGCCGGATGAAATGAAATCAAACTTGTCAGCTTGCTTGTACTTGTCAATAAACTCAACCGTTTCACCTCCGCCGGCAATTTTCCAGGCGTCAGATTCACAAACCGCATCAAGAATGGCTTTCGAACCGGCAGCGTATTTTTCGTCTTCAAATTTTCCCATCGGACCGTTCCAGACCAGAAAAGATGCCGAGGTTATCGCCATTTTATATTTCTCGGCGGTTTTCGGCCCGATATCCAGCGTAACACCCGCATAATCTTCCGGAAAAATAACATTTTCACTGAATTTCAACTTCTGCTCCTGCGCTTCGACGGCAATTTTGCCTCCGATGAGAACCGCGTCATAATTTTTGGCCATATTTTCGATGACTGGCATCTTGGTTTCAATTTTGGCTCCTCCAATGATGGCAATCGCCGGTCTTTTCGAGGGCTTGAGCGCTTTGGACAGCTCTTCGATCTCCTTTTGCATCAACAATCCCGCGCAAGACGGTTTGAAATGAGGAATTTGAGAAATGGAAACATGGGCGCGATGCGAATCACTGAAAGCATCATTCACAAAAACACCAAAGTGATGACAGAGATCGATGGCAAATTTCTCATCTCCTTCCTCTTCCTGCGGCCAAAAACGCAGATTTTCCGCAAGAGCGATTTGACCGCCCTCCAGGGATTGAATGATTTCATCTCCTTCCTTGCTCAAAATGTCTTTTATAAAGATAATTTCTTTTCCGAGCAATTCTCCCAATTTTTTGGCCACGGGTTCAAGGGAATATTGCGGATCAATCTTCCCCTCGGGACGGCCAAGATGGGAAAGGATGACTATTTTCGCTTTGTCCTTTTTCAAGATACGTTCAATTGTCGGAAGTGATTCGCGAATGCGAAAATCGTCCAAAATTTTTCCGTTCTCGAGCGGGACATTGTAATCTGTGCGCAACAGCACCCTTTTGTTTTTGAAATCAACGTCTTTTAAGTATTTCATGTTTACATTTAAACTTTTATTTTTCACCTTCCCATTCCCAATATCCCGATCACAAGGCCCATCCCGGCGGCAACACCGGTAAAAATCCAGGCGCGCATCGTGATTTTTGTTTCCGGCCAGCCGATAGCTTCAAAATGATGATGAACCGGCGTCGAGAGAAAAACTTTTTTCTTGAAAAATTTTTTCGAGGTAAGCTGGATAACCACCGAAAGGGACTCAATAACATACACGATGCAAACAATGAGAAGGATCAGCGCTGAATTCGTCATAAGGGCGACAACAGCCAGAGTGGCTCCAAGGGAAATGGAGCCGGTATCTCCCATAAAAAATCTAGCCGGATAGATATTGAACCACAAAAAAGCGAGAAGGGCTCCGCAGATGGCACCGCAAAAAGCGGCAAGATTGAACATGTTTTGAGCGAAAGCTATCGCGCCGAAAACCGCAAAAGCAATAAGCAGGATCCCACCATTGAGCCCGTCCAGTCCGTCTGTTTCGTTTGAAGAAATGGCGGTCGCGAGAACGACAAAGATGAAGAAGGGAATAAACCACAAGCCGGCCTGAATATCCCCAAAACCGGGAACATGGATGATGTTGTGCCCCAGCTTATAATAAAACCAGAACGCGCCAGCAATTGCAATCAAAAATAACCATCCGAAACGGTACAAAAACCTGACTCCTCCACCCTTGTTGGATCCCCAACCTTTTACGCTGAAAATATCGTCAAAAGCGCCGACAATCGCTGTTGTGATCAGGACAAAGAGGGGCAGCCAGGTTTGAGAGCGGTTTAAGAAATCAAGACGGGTAACTATCTTTGATTCAAAAAACGGATGCACCAGATGGAAAATGATTGCCAGAAGGAGTACTGTAATCCAAACCAAAGCGCCACCCATAGTTGGCGTTCCGCTTTTGTTTTTGTGGAGCTCGTGGTATACCGGAGCAACTTTTCCATCCACCGAAGATTCCTTTATTTTGATTCCAATTTTATATTTATATAAAAATTTCGTGAAAAGCGGCGTCCAGGCCATCGCCAAAAGAAAAGCCGATGTTCCCAGGATCCAGATTTTGAGAGCGGCCATCGCGGCCGGAATGGTTGTGAAGTCGGCAAAATGCATAAAATTATTTCCACTCATAATTATTAAATGTCCAATCAACCAGGTCTTGCATGTCTTTCCAGCGATTGTTGTCATTTAAAATCACAGTAATGATCCTGTGCCTCCCGGTTTCAGGATCGGTGGCAGCCAGCATCAATGATTTCCCGGCGTTGTAGGTAAAACCGGTTTTTCCGCCGAGACAATTTTGAATTTGGCCAAGCAGCATATCCGTGTTTTTGAGAAGATGGTCATATTTTCCGTCGCATGATTGCACGCTGGATTCCTGCGTATTCATAATTTTCCAAAGAGTATCATATTTCATCGAATAGGCGGCAATACGAGCCAGATCATAGGCGGAAGAGTAGCATCCGGGAGCATCCAGTCCGGACGGATTGCAAAAATGAGAATCTCCAAGGTTGAGTTCTTCCGCTTTTGCGTTCATCATTTCTGCAAAAGCCTTTTGGGATCCCGCCACATGTTTTCCGAGGGCAACGGCGGCATCATTGGCGCTGTCAATAAGCATTGCGGCCAGCAGGTTCCCTGCAGTTATCTTTTCACCAACACGCAATCTTTCAGAGTCGCATTTTAGACTGGTGGGGCAACCTACCCTAGCAGGAACGGCAGCAAGGGACTCGCTATCGATCGTGACTGGATCATCGAGATTTTTCACATTTTCCATGACCAAAACGGCAGTCATAATCTTGGTGAGCGAGGCAATCGGCATATGATCGCGCCCCTTGTCGAAATGGAGAATCGTTCCCGAATCAACATCAATGACAACGGATGCTCCAGCCAAAACTTTGGTATCGGCATAATCCGTTTTTCTCTGAGGAAGAAATCCCGATTCCCGGAGAGTGGCATCGTTCTTTTTTTGTTCGACGACTGTGTCTTTGAATGATTGGTTGTCGGGCTGTTCCTTGATGTCTGAAGCCCCCTCGACTTTCTCGGTCGGCGCAGCTGTTTGGATCGGCGGCTTCAAGAATAGTCCGGCGAAATAGAACTGAGCGGGAAGGAAAATCAGGGTTACGAGGGTGGCAAAAATACTCATGACTGTTCTTTTATATCGTTGGGAATCCGTTCATCTGTCTGTTCATCCGCTGTCGCTTCTCCCGCACTGTCATTCAGCAATTCTTCCACTTTTTCATTCTTTGACAAATTTTCCCAATCCGGCAACTCTTGAACATTGGCAATTCCCAAACTTTTCAAAAAATCAAATGAAATTTCATATAGATAGCCCCGGATATCGGCCGTCTCTTTGCGCTCGATCAGTCCTTTGACCATCAAGCCTCGCAAAACATAGCTGCAATTCACACCCCGGATGGTATCAATTTGGACGCGGGTGATCGGCTCGCGATAAGCAACGATCGCCAAGACCTCCAGCGCCGATCTCGAAAGATCCGACTGTAACTCCCCGCTCACCAGCCGGCTAACGGCTTCCGAATTGGCGGGATTGGTCGCCAGCTGGACGGAATCATCTTTTCGAATAATAGAAAAACCGCTTTCACTATTTTTGTAATCAGCGTTGAGCGTTTCAATTTCCCGGGCAACATCATCTTTTGAAACTTCGCAAATCTTGGCGATTTTCGCAAGTTTCATCGGTTCTCCGGAAACAAAGAGAAGGCTTTCAATGGACGATTTTAGGCTATTTTTTTCAGACATTCACTTTGGCTATTTTTATGTCTTCAAACAACTCTTTTTGCTCGACATCAATGATCCGCTGTTTCACCATTTCCAGCATCGCCAGAAATGCGACAATGATCTCAATTTTGTTCTCGGCAGAGCTGTTCAATTCCCGGAAACTGGTCTCCACTCTTTTCTGAAGCGACTCTTTCAGCTCTT
The DNA here is from genome assembly GCA_026396255.1 of Candidatus Moraniibacteriota bacterium. Classification (GTDB taxonomy): domain Bacteria; phylum Patescibacteriota; class Minisyncoccia; order Moranbacterales; family UBA11712; genus JAPLXD01. The sequence continues at coordinate 25,126 of JAPLXD010000004.1, forward strand.
CGATCTTATCCTCAAGCGTGATAATTTCTCTCACTGATTCCTCGGGAATTTTTTCCGGCAGGATAATCTCCGAAACAACCTTGAGAAACGCTTTCTTGAGATCAAACACATTCACATTTTTCGGAGCGTTGTACGCGGCCACAACTCCCAAAAGATAGTCCCTCGAGAAAGAAAACTTCTTTTTCTTCAACGTTTCCCCGATTTTTTCGCCCGCCTTTTTGAATTTCTGGTAAACTCTCAGCTGGTTTTCAAGGTCGATAATTTCTTTCTCTTCTTCAGCCGTGATTTCCAGGGACGGGAGGATATTTTGGGACTTAATAAGAATGATCCTTGAGGCGATGTTGACGAATTCGGCCAGATTCTCCAGGCTTATATTTTCGTTGGCGCGGATATATTCGAGATAGTCGTCGGCTACTTTGGCCAGGTTGAGGCGCGTAATATCCAACTTTTGCTCTTCAATCAGCTTGAGAAGCAAATCAAGAGGACCTTCGAATTTTTCGAGCTGAACTTTAAACATTGGCACTTTATTTTATACAAAAATCGTACCACAAATGGCACGAAAAAACAACCCGGGATAAATGCCATATTCATTGGCTATTTTCATTGTTTTGTTTGGGGCGGAATTCGGCTCGAAGTCATGTTTTTGGCCGCCAGAATGCCCGTGAGAACCCCGATAGAAATCAAGGGAAAAACGAAGCGAATGTGCCAAAAATATACAATCGGAGTGGCGATCAGAAGGCCAATGATATAGGCCATCGGCCGGACACTGCGGAAAAAATTGATGATGTCCACGTCCCGGCAATCGATGCGTTTGTAAAAATAGGAATCCCGCAAAATTTCAATGAGGCTGGCTCCGATCCGGGTACAAAACAGGATCAAAGCCCAAAAAAGCAAGCTTTTTGAGGAAACAAAAAATATCACCAGCGTTGAAAAAGCCATTATCACAAGGGAAAAGATGATCATATCCCGTTCCTCGAACTTTTTGTCGGCCAGATATCCGGCCGGATATTGTAAAAGGACGAATGGCAAAAGCATCACTGTGAAAATACGTCCGATTTCCGCCCAGGAAAATCCCAATTCGAGAAGATAAAGCGGCGTATAGATGATCATAAGGGCGTAAAAAAGTTCCAGAATAAAAGAGACGTAGTATATCCGCAAAACGTTTTTCCGGCCGGACAATTTCCGCAAGAGTTCAACGAAGTTCACCCCCTCAACCTGGGCTCCGTCAATATTTCGAAGCCTAAAAAAACAAATCAGCCAAACCGCCAGGATGAGCGCCGAAGCAGCCAAAAAAACGGGCTGAAAACCATATTTATTCAAAATAATTCCCGCGAAAAAAGGAGCTGTGGTCGCGCGAACAGGCTTCAAGAAGAATATCGATGTCAATCCAAGAGAGAACCGTGAGGATTATATAGCCCATCAAAAACCCAATGCCGATTTTTCCGACGGGCAACTTGGCCAGAGCCAGGACAACCAAGGCTTTCATCAGCAGATTTCCCAAAAACACGTTCTTTTTCCCGAATTTTCGGATGAGATGATGCCAATTGAAGATCAAAATGAGTGTGATCGCATAAGCGAAAATAAAAAAAAGCGTCACGTTGTCGCTTTTTGTAGCGGTCTTGAAATAGTCCGATTCAAGATAGAGAATCAGCGCGGCTGAGATGCCGAGGATGAAAGAAGAAATGTCCAGCGTTCGAATCGCCGGATTGTTCAGTTTTTCTTTGTGTTTTTGGATCATTTTTACGGCGTGAGCCTTTTCACATCGCGGGGAAACAAAATAGCTTCCTTGATGTTTTTGAGACCAAGTATTTTTTGGACGATGCGCTCGCTTCCCAATCCCCATCCTCCGTGCGGCGGCATGCCATAGCGGAAAATTTCGAGATAGTTTTTGAAATCATCCGGATTGAGATTCTTTTTTTTCATATTTTCAACCAGCTGGTCATAGTCATGGATCCTTTGTCCGCCCGAAGCAATCTCGACGCCGCGATAGAGTAAATCAAAACCAAAAGTCTCTTTCGGGTTTTCCGGATCGGGCATGACATACATCGGCCGGATCATCCAGGGATAGTTGGTGAGGAATACAAAATCACTCCCCTTTTCTTTTTTCGCCCACTCACAAATGAGCCTTTCTCCTTCCGGATCAATATCATTGCCTTCCATAACTTTGCCAATTTTTTTTTTGAGGATTTCCAACGCTTCAGAAAATTTGATCCTGGGAAATTTTTCGGGAATTTCAACGTCAGCGCCATATATTTTCAGCTCATCCTGACATTTTTCTCTCACATTTTTCAAAATATGCTTCATTGTTTCTTCGAGAGCATCCATCACGTTTTCCGGCCCGGTGATAAATCCCATTTCGGCATCCAATCCGATATATTCGTTGACATGTCGGCTCGTGACGTGCGGCTCGGCGCGAAATACCGATCCAACTTCAAAAACCCGCTCAAAAGCGCCCACACCGGCCTGCTTATAAAATTGCGGACTCTGAGCCAGGTAGACTTCTCTCTCAAAATATTTTACCTTGAAGAATTCCGCTCCGCCTTCCGTGCAAGCTGAAAGAAGCTTTGGAGTTTTGATTTCCAAAAAATTTTGAGAGCGCATATAGTCCGCATAGCTTTTAAGGACTTCGTCATATACTTTGAAAATCGCTCCGACTTTTTCATTGCGGATGGAGAGGTTGCGATAGTCGAGTAAAGTCTCAATATGAAGGTTCATTTCACCAGCCGAAATATCAATCGGCGATTCTTGGGCTTCTGATAAAATTTCGAAATCCTGAACGTCCATTTCGACTTTTCCCGTGACCATTTCCTGATTGATCAATTTTTCGGGTCTCGTTTTCACTTTCCCGGTGAAACTCAAAACCCATTGCGGCCGAATTTTTTTAAACTCGTCATAATTGTTTGTTTCCGGCGTGATGACGCATTGCAAAACACCCGACCGGTCGCGGAGGTCAATGAAAATTATTTTTCCGTGGTCACGGCGGGTCTTCACCCAGCCGGAAATTTTCACGGTTTCGTCGATTTTTTGAGTTGTATCGGCAATCAGTGTCCGTTCCATATCTATTTTTTGATCAATTCTTTCACTCTGTCCGCCACTTCACCCGGCGTCACTTGGGTTTTGATATAATATTCGTTCGCTCCAAGCGCGAGCGCCTGCTGGACTTCGCTGTCGAGCGCCGAATTGGAAAGGATGATGATCGGTGTTTCTTTGGTACCTTCGCTGGCGCGCAATTCCTGGACGGCTTCGTATCCATTCATAGCCGGCATCATCATATCGAGCAAAATGCAGCTGAATCCCCCATTTTCCGCTTCTTTGAGTCCCCATTTTCCGTTTTTGGCGGAAACGACTTCAAAGCCTTCCTGTTTCAATTTGTCGCCGAACATTTCAATGAAAATATCTTCGTCCTCGATGATCAGAATTTTTTGTCCATTCGAATCTTTTTGGTTGGAAATCGCTTTTTCGGCGCCGCTTGCAGTTGGAGTTTCCGCTGGCGCAGGCCCGGCCGCAGTTTCTGCTCCTTGGTTTCCCAAGATTTTTTTC
>JAPLXD010000005.1 GCA_026396255.1 Candidatus Moraniibacteriota bacterium
AAGAAGACGGATTTTAGTATGATAAAAAATGAAGAAATTGCAGAAGCTGAATACAGCCTCAATACGAGGCCCAGAAAAAGGCTTAATTGGAAAACACCGTTAGAAATTATCAGTGTTGCACTTCAGGGTTGAATTCGCCTTATTTCGTCTTGACATATTTCAAGGCATTATGCTAGATTGACATACCAGTTTATTAGTCAATATCACAAACATTATGGCCGAAGTAAAACCAGAAATTGAAACATTTGCCCGTATAAAAGTGGTCGGAGTGGGAGGCTCAGGCTCGAATGCAATCAGCCGGATGATCGAGTGCAAGCTCCGGGGAGTTGAGTTTGTGGCAATCAATACGGATGCGCAAGACCTGCATCATTCCAAGGCGCAGGAAAAAATTCATATTGGAAAAAATTTGACCAAGGGGCTCGGAGCCGGAATGAATCCGGAGATCGGACGCCAAGCGGCTGAAGAAAACCGGGATGAGATCGCCGAGGTTTTGAAAGGCGCCGATATGGTCTTTGTCACCTGCGGTATGGGGGGCGGAACCGGAACAGGCGGAGCGCCGATTGTGGCGGAAGTCGCCAAAGAAGCGGGAGCTCTCACCATTGCCGTCGTCACCAAGCCTTTCAGCTTCGAGGGAGCGCAAAGAAAAGCGATCGCGGCGGAAGGGCTTGAAAACTTGAGAGAAAGGGTCGATGCGCTGATCACAATTTCAAACGACAGGCTTCTTCAAATAATCGACCGGAAAACTACCCTCATCAACGCTTTCCGTGTTGTGGATGATGTTCTTCGGCAAGGCGTCCAGGGAATTTCAGACCTCATCTCCAAGCCCGGGATCGTCAATGTTGACTTTGCCGACGTGAAAGCTATCCTCCAGGATTCAGGTTCGGCTCTGATGGGAATCGGGACGGCGTCGGGTGAAAACCGCAGCGCGGAAGCGGCCAAGCTGGCCATCAACAGTCCTCTTCTCGAATTCTCAATTGACGGAGCAAAGGGCATCCTGTTCAATGTGAGCGGCGGACCGGATATGACTATGCTTGAAATCAATGAAGCGGCAAACGTGATCACCGAAAGCATCGATCCGAACGCCAAAGTTATCTTCGGCGCATCGGTCGATGAATCGGCGAAGAAGGGCGAGCTTACGATCACGGTTGTGGCTGCCGGTTTTGATTCTGAAATGGTAAACGAGCCAATGTCAGCGATGCAGCCTGTTTCAATGTCGCGAGAAACAAAACCTGCCATTGAAGAGCCTATGATTTCTTCCTCATTTTCAGACGAGGAAAAGCCCAAGTTTATCATCGAAGAAAAGATGGCTCCCAAGCCGAAAAGGCAGATCAACTTCGAGTCAAAAACCAGCACGATTGGCGAAGAGGAAGATGAAGAACTGGAGATCCCGGCTTTTATCCGCCGGAAGATGAAGAAGTAGAGAATTTCCGCGTTTGGCGCATTTCTTTGTCAGAGCCTCCGCGCCTCACTCGACGTATCCTTGATACGCCTCGTTTCAGTACTCGGCTCTTTCGCGAACTGCACTCAAACGCGAAAGTTCTCAAATAACTGTGGATAACTTCAAATAACTCAAAATTTTCCAGCAAAAAAGCCCGCTTGACGGGTTTTTTGCTTGTGGTAAAATAATAATTACTACCACAACATATAGTATGAAAAGGGGATTATCGTAATTCCCTTATTAATATCAAGCTTAGCGAGAGAAATGGAAATTTATTTTCATTTCCGAGCGAGCGAAGATATCAAAGGCCTTTATTTCTCTCAATTTTATGCTCTGTCCCTTTTGCAATCATCCCGAAACAAAAGTGATTGATTCTCGCGAATCAACTGATGGAAAGGTGATCCGCCGTCGTCGGGAATGTTTGAAATGCCAAAAGCGGTTCAGCACCTATGAACAATTGGAACTTCTGAACTTTGTGGTCGTGAAAAAAGACGGACGCAAGGAAGACTACAAGAGAGAAAAACTCGAAAAGGGAATCAGAAAAGCGCTCGAAAAAAGACCGATCGACGGAAAAAAAATCGAAGAAGCCATTGATGAGATCGAATACAAACTTCAGCTCGACAAGAATTGCGAAGTGTCAGTGAGAACGATCGGAAAACTGGTCCTTGAAAAACTCAAAGAGCTGGATGACGTGGCGTATCTTCGGTTTGCGTCGGTATACAAGGGATTTGGCAGCGCCGACAGCTTCAAGAAGGAAGCGGAAAAGTTGATGGAAAACTAAAAAGTTTAAATTTCCGCCCGAGGCGGATCAGCCTTTGGCTGAAAATAATTTCTAATATCCGGGGGTGAAAACAAAAAAATGATTGCAGTCAAAAAGGGCCAGAAGATGGTCAAGCCAGAAGAAAGGTTCTCCGCCAAAGGCGGATCCGCCTCGGGCGGAAAGAACCGCGTCACGCGGGTGGTAAAGCGCGATGGGCGGGTCGTTAAATTTGAGCAAGACAAAATCACCAAAGCGGTGATGAAAGCCTTCGCCGAAACGAACGAAGGGTCACAAAAAGATGCTCAAAAGGTGACGGACAAGATCGTCCGGCTACTGAACAAAAACTATCAAAAAGGCAATGTGCCGGAAATTGAAGAAATCCAGGATCTTGTGGAGCGCGTTTTGATGATCCTTGATTTCGAAGAAACGGCCAAAGCTTATATCCTCTATCGCGAACAACACAGAAAGATCCGCGAATCGGAAGAGTCGCTCAAAGAAGCGGTGGATTTGGTAGATAAGTATGTGAAAGAAATTGACTGGATGGTGAAAGAGAACGCGAATATGAGCTATTCGCTGCAGGGGCTCAATAACTATATTTCTTCCATTGTCAGCTCAAAATATTGGCTCAATCGTGTCTATTCGAAAGCGATTCGCGATGCGCACTCCGAGGGCGATTTTCACATTCACGATCTTGGTTTGATTGCGGCCTATTGTTGCGGCTGGGATCTCCAGGATCTTCTGCGGCGCGGCTTCACCGGAGTGGCCGGAAAAATTTCTTGCAAGCCGCCCAAGCACCTGCGCACAGCGCTCGGGCAAATGGTCAATTTCTTTTATACTCTTCAAGGCGAAGTGGCCGGAGCGCAGGCTTTTTCCAATTTCGATACGCTATTAGCTCCTTTTGTCCGCTATGACAACTTAACGTACAAAGAAATAAAGCAGGCAATGCAGGAGTTTGTTTTCAACGTGAATGTTCCAACCCGGGTTGGTTTCCAGACGCCTTTTACTAATATCACTATGGATCTCGTCCCTCCAAAAAATCTGGCGGAGGAATCAAGCATCATCGGTGGCGTTCTTCAGAAAGAAAAATATGGTGAATTCCAGGAAGAAATGAATTTGATCAACAAAGCCTTTGCTGAAGTGATGGCTGAAGGTGATGCAAATGGTCGCGTTTTCACTTTTCCGATCCCGACCTACAATATCACGAAAGAATTTGACTGGAACGACGAAAACCTGAAGCCTATCTGGGAAATGACGGCCAAATACGGTATTCCATATTTTGCCAATTTTGTGAATTCCGATATGAATGTTGACGATGCGCGTTCAATGTGCTGCCGTCTGCGAATCGATAATCGAGAGCTATACTCTCGCGGCGGAGGACTTTTCGGCGCAAATCCTCTCACGGGCTCGATCGGAGTCGTGACTATCAATCTTGCCCGGATTGGTTATCTTGCGAAGAGCAAAAAAGATTTTTATACCCGTCTTGATAACCTAATGGATCTTGCTAAAGAGAGCTTGGAAACAAAAAGAAAAATTGTTGAAAGTTTTGCCGCCAATGGTCTTTATCCTTACGCCAAGTTTTATCTGGATGGAATTTACAAGCGGCGTGGAACCTATTGGTCAAATCATTTTTCAACAATCGGTGTTATCGGAATGAATGAAGCGCTTCTTAATTTTTCCGGTGAGATGACATCAACGCCTGCAGGAATAAAGTTTACGGAAGAAGTTTTGATACATATGCGTGATAAAATGGTCAAGTATCAAAAGGAAACGGAAAATCTCTACAACCTGGAAGCAACACCAGGCGAAGGTATTACATATCGGTTTGCTCGAATTGATCGCGAAAAATATCCAGATATTATTTTCGCCAACGGACAGGTCGGAAAAACGAAAGCGGCCGAGCCATATTATACAAACTCCACTCAACTTCCCGTAGGTCATACGGATGATTTCTTTGAAGCGCTGGATCTTCAGGATAAGCTTCAGAAAATGTATACCGGTGGAACTGTTCTTCATGGATTTTTGGGCGAACGGATCCTGGACGGCGAGACGACAAAAAAATTAGTTAAGACAATTGCTAACAAATATTCTCTTCCATATTTCACTTTTACTCCCACTTTCAGCATTTGCCCTTCGCACGGCTATCTTGTCGGCGAACATCAACTCTGCCCGAAGTGCGTGGTCGAACAAAAATGCGAAGTCTATTCGCGCATCGTCGGCTACATCCGTCCCGTTCAGCAATGGAACGCCGGAAAAGCGACGGAATTCGGAGATCGGAAAGAGTTTGTAGTCTAACTCATGTAACACGAAACATGAAACATGAAACACAAGGTCTTTTTCTGTGCCTTAGTGTTACATGTTACATGTTGCATGCTTCGTGATCCTCGGTGGCTTGCAAAAATTGACCCTCATTGATTTTCCCGGCCATATCGCCGCGACCGTTTTCACCGTGGGCTGCAATTTTCGCTGTCCTTTCTGTCACAATCCGGAACTTGTATCGCTGGCCAAATACAGCGCGTCAAATATTTTTGAAAAAGAGTTTTTTGAGCTGCTAAAAACTAGGCAGGGAAAACTTGAGGGGGTTTGCATCACAGGCGGGGAACCGACGATCCAACCGGACATTGTCGAATTTGCGAGGAAGATAAAAGATTTGGGGTTCAAGGTGAAACTGGATACAAACGGCACCCGGCCGGATGTTTTGAGGCGTTTATACGGGGAAAAGTTGCTTGATTTTGTGGCGATGGACATCAAGAGCCATTTGGGAGATTATAACAAGACAACGAATTCCAAAGTGGATATTGAACGTATTAGGCTAAGCGTGGATTTGATCCGAAATAGCGGCGTTGACTATGAATTTCGCACGACGGCCGTGCCCGGTCTGCACAAAGAGGAGGACTTTGCGGGTATTGGGAAGTGGCTCGAAGGGTCGAAAAAATATGTCTTGCAGGCGTTTGAAGACAAGGGAAAAATTCTCGATCCGCGTCTCTTGAAAAAAACGAAAGGCAAAAAATTGGATCTCGAAAAAATCGCGAAAAATATTGAAAAATATTTCGGGAAGGTGGAAATTAGATGAAAAAACTATTCCTCATCATCATACTTTTGGCAATTGCCTTCGCCTGGCTCGGCGGGATTTTTTCGGTGAGTTTTTCCCCATTTTCCTTGACAATTCAGAGTCCCGAAAAAGATTTTCTGAAAAAAGTCGTAAAAAGAATTGAGGGATTCGTCTATCACGAGGCGACGGTTCACAATCCGCCGGGCGATTTTCTTCCCGACCAGATTGACGACAATGTGAAAGGCGAGATCAAAAAAATAGTAAACTGAACGTATGTTTGAAAAACTGAAGAAGCACAGCGTGAAAATTTTTGTTTTTACGATCAATATTCTTCTGGCCGCGATCGCGGTTCTTATTATCCGTGAAAAGGATCAGGCGAGGCTTCTTGAAAATACCCAGAAGGAAATTCTCGCCAACGAAAACGCGCAAAGCAGTTCAGCTCTGCCGAGTTTTGAAAATAGCGTGAGCTCTGGAGGCGTCCAAAGCGATTCGCCGCCGGCGAATGTTTCAAAACCGTCTCCGCCAGCTGACACTTCGACTGCAGTTCCGGTAACACCCGCTCCGTCTCCTGCGCCTATTTCTGTTCCAAAGCCTGCCCCGGTTCCCGTGCCTGCAGCCATCTCTGCTCCTGCAACAGTTCAAAATGCCAATCCTTCCAATGCTAGGACCAAAACATCCTAGAGGAAATTAAGAATTATTAATTATGGATCAGGTCTTTCGTAAGTTAGATTTCAGGGCCTTGGGAACAGACATCAGTGTGCGCATTGTTGTCAACGGCAAGGCAGAGGGAGAAAAGGCGCAAGGCGACCTCAAAAAAGCGAAAAATATATTTTCTTCCAAAGAAAAGATTTTTTCCCGCTTCGATCCGGAAAGCGAACTTTGTCAGCTCAACAAAAACATCGGCATATGGCAAAAAGCTTCGCCTGATATGCTTTATCTTATTGGACGCGCATTGTATTATAATGATATAAGTGGGGGATTGTATGACCCGCGCGTGATCGAAGTTCTTGAGAAGATCGGATATGACAAAGATTTCAAGGGGAAAGATTTTTCGAAAGTTGAATTGCCGCCTTCATTTTCCGCAGTCGAAAAAAAATTAGGCGATGATTTGAAAGTTGACAACGAAAAGATATTCTTTGCGCGGCGGATGGATTTTTCCGGGATTGCCAAAGGATATATCGTCGACCAGGCGGCGGAATTTTTGAAAAAGCGCGGCTGGAAAAATTTTCTGGTCGATGCGGGCGGCGATATGAATATTTCCGGCATGAATGACGAAGAAAAAAAATGGCGGATTGCAATTGAGGGCGTTCCCGAAGAGAAATTGATGCTTGAAATTTCGGGCAAGGGAATTGCCACTTCCGGTATCAGCCGCAAAAAATGGCAGATCAAAGGGAAGAAATTCCATCATCTTGTGAATCCGAAAGATCCGAATAATTATTCTTACGAATTGCGAACTGTCTCTGTAGTTGCTGAAAATACCGAAAACGCCGACGGGAGGGCCAAAACGCTCGTCCTTATGGGCAAAGAAAAAGGATTGGAATTCGCGAAAGAAAAAAAAATCGCCGCGATATTCTTGGACTACAAAGGGAATGTCTTTGTTTCTCCCGAAGCGAAAAAATATATTCATCAATAACAAACCGATCTAATGAACGCTGAAATTCCCTGGGGTTGGTACATTGTCCGGGCGAGCGCGCTGATCGCATTCCTTCTTCTTTATGTTTCCGTTTTTTTCGGGACAGTTTCCTGTCTGCCTGGAATTGGAAGATTTTTTTTGCGCCTGCGCAGTCTCAGGTTCCATTGCTGGATTTCGCTTCAAGCGTTGATATTCGTCCTAATTCATAGCCTAAGCTTGCTATTTGACAAAGTCATCCCGTTCGGATGGCCGGATGTTTTTATCCCATTTCACTCAAGCTATAAACCGTTGTTTGTTGCATTGGGGACGATCAGTCTTTATATAATGATCATTTTGGTCGTTTCTTCCTACGCGCGAAAATATATTTCCCAAAAACTGTGGCGGACGCTCCATTTTTTGAATATCGCCCTTTATATTTTCTCAATCATCCACGCCCTTTATCTCGGGACGGATCTCAAAAATGGCGCGTTGCGGGAAATATTCATCTGGGCGAACGGAATTCTGATTTTGCTTTTGGCCTATAATATGTTTTATCGAATTTGGTCTAAAGTTAATCAGCGGGAAGTTGTGTGCGAAATTCCTACTCCCAAATCCTATGAGGATATACGTCAAAGTGACCCCGCGGGCGGGTCGCAACGAGGTAATCAAAATTTCCGAAGGAGAATATAAAGTGAAAGTCGTTGATCCTCCCGAGAAAGGAAAAGCCAATGAGGCCGTAATAAAATTACTGGCGGATTATTTTGACACGCCAAAAAGTTTGGTGAATATCATCGGCGGAAAATCAACAAAAACAAAAATTATTGATGTTGAAATATAGGGGAGTAGTTTCAAACAATGGGAGAAAAAGCAGAAATAAAAATTTCTAAATCAAAAATATTTTTCATCTTGTCTTTGGCGTTTCTGATCGGCGTCTTTTTGGCGTCGTTTTTTCCAATAGAAAAATATTTTATTCTAATTCTTGTCTCGTCGGGAATAATTGTTTTCGTCATAAATTACAAAAATAAAAAAATCATAATCGCCAGCGCGGCCATTTTGTTTTTGGCGCTGGGAATTTGGCGGACGGAAATTTCGTTTGAGGACGCGAAGAACAATTTGGCTGATCAAAAGTTGGGGTCGGTTGAATTTACTAGAACAGTCACAAAAGAACCGGAAACGGACGAAAAATATCAAAAAGTTATCGTTGAGGATAATGAGAAAAATAAAATATTGATAAATGCGGATGTTTATCCCCAATATCAGTACGGCGACGAGTTGAAAGTGAGATGTATCCTAGAGGAACCAAAAAACTACGAGGACTCGAATTTCGATTATCAAATGTATCTCGCCAAAGACGGAATATATCGCGTTTGCAACAAAGCGCAAATCACTGCCGTTGCGAGCAATAAAGGAAATAAATTTTACACCGCGATTCTGGCGGCGAAAAAAAGATTCGAAGAAAAAATTTCCGCGATTTTTCCGGATCCGGAAGGGGCGTATCTCAAGGGGCTGATCTTGGGCGGGGGAAAGCGGATGACCCAGGATCTCAACGATGCTTTTTCAAAAACCGGGACGACGCACACGGTCGCGGTTTCAGGATATAATGTGACGATCGTGGCTGCGTTTTTGATGTGGCTGGGAATCGCTCTCGGCCTTTGGCGCCAACAAGTTTTTTCTTTCGCCTTGATCGGAATTGTCTTGTTTGTCTTGATGACCGGTGCGCCGAGTTCCGCCGTGCGGGCGGGGATCATGGGCGGCCTCGTCATTTGGGCGATGAAAGAGGGGAGACTGGCCAATTCCCAAAACGCGATTCTTTTCGCGGCTGCCATCATGCTTCTTATAAATCCGTTATTATTACGATATGACGCGGGATTTCAGCTGTCATTTTTGGCGACCCTGGGAATAATATACGTCTATCCCCTCTTCGAAAAAAATTTTTTCGCAGGCGAACAAAACATTTTGAAAGAAACGATTTTGATGACTCTGGCGGCGCAAGTTTTTGTTTTGCCGGTTATTCTAAATTCCTTCCAAAAACTTTCCGTGATTTCACCGCTGGCCAATTTGCTCATCCTGCCGGCGATTCCGCAGATCATGCTCGGGGGATTTGCGGCGGGGATGGCGGGATTTGTTTTTGTCCCGCTTGGGAAACTGATCGGCTTCGTCCCCTATGTTCTGCTCAAAGTTGAGCTGTTGATCATCCAATGGCTGGCGAATCTCTCCTGGTCGTCGCTCGAGATCAAAAATTTCAGCTGGCTCCATATTTCTGTTTATTATTTGATTTTGGTTTCGGTGTTATACTATTTCAAAAGAAAAGACAAAAAGCTTAGCTTGGCTCAAAAATGAAAAACAAATTTTACTATTTCACGATTGCCGCTTTTCTGATTTTCTTCGCGTATTTTTCCTACCAGATTTTTGTGGAAACCCGGCCGCTACAGGTTGTTTTTTTGGACGTCGGGCAGGGTGATTCGATCTTGATCCAGAAAGGGACGCGGCAAATTCTGATTGACGGCGGGCCGAGCGGGAAAACGGAGCTGGCAAAGCTGGGAAAATATCTTCCCTATTTCGACCGGGAAATTGAACTCGTCATCGCGACCCATCCGGATCGGGACCATATCGGCGGTCTCATTGATGTGGCGAAAAATTATAAGATCGGCAAAGTTATCGCGACCGGCGCGGAAAAAGACACGGCAGTTTTCAAGGAATGGAAAGATATCCGCGAGTACGATAGAATTGAGACGCTCGTTGCGCTGCGGGGCGATGAGGTGGATTTTGACGGCACAAAGATGAGAATTATTTTTCCCGAAGGTCCGGTTGACGCGGCGGCGGGCGACGCGAACAATCAGTCGATTGTGGCGAGATTTGATTACGGCGATAATTCTTTCCTATTCACCGGCGATATCGAATCCCCTGCTGAAAAAGAAATTCTGGCGAGCGGAGAAAATATTGACGTTGATTTTTTGAAAGTGGCTCATCACGGCTCGAAATATTCTTCCAGCAATGAATTTCTGGATGCAACAAGTCCCACGGATGCCATCATTTCTGTCGGCGCGAACAATTCCTATGGCCACCCGACGAAAGAGACGCTCGAAAAATTGAGTTCGAGAAATATCAATATTTTGAGAACAGACGAAAAAGGAGACATAATTTTTGAGTGCAAAGCGCAAAACGAAAAGTGCAAAACTACAACGCAAAACTAAAAATTATTTGCTTATTTCTACTTTTACCATTTCTAACCGGCTGCGCCGGAAAAATTTCTAATAATTCTCCGGCGATTAATAATAGAAATACTAGCGTACCGGAAGTATCACAAAATAATCGCAAGCTGATCAAGGTTCTTTTCGTTGGAGATATGATGTTTGACCGGTATATTCGAGAAGGAGCGGGCAAATACGGCCACGGGGACTACGATTATATCTTGAGCCAGGTCAAAGACAAGCTGGCCGGATATGATCTGGTTGTGGGGAACCTTGAGGGTCCGATCACGGACAAAAGTTCGGTGAGCGTCGGGACAGCGCTGGACGAGAAAAAAAATCTCGATTTTTCCTTCGATCCGGCGGTGGCGAAAGTTCTGGCGGTAAATAATATCAAACTTGTCGATCTTGGGAACAACCATATTCTCAACCAGGGCGAAGACGGGGTTGTTCAAACCAAAAAATATCTCGACGTTGCAGGAGTTCAATATTTCGGGGATTTGGGAGATATGGAGATCGAATCTCCATATGGAGATTCGATCTCCAAGGTAGTAAATATTTCTGGCACCAAAATTGGTTTTGTGAATTATAATTATTCAGTGGCAGGCAGTTTTGAGAGGGCGATTGCAGATATCAAAAATATTCGCGCACAATCGGACGTTGTCGCTGTTTGTCCCCATTGGGGCACGGAATATAAAATCGGCGATCCGGGACAGGAGATCAGGAGTGAGGCGTATAAGTTGATAGACGCGGGCGCGGATCTCATCGTCGGCGGCCATCCGCATGTGGTGCAAGACAGCGAAACATACAAGGGCAAAAAAATATATTATTCCCTCGGCAATTTCATTTTTGACCAGTATTTTTCGCCTGATACTATGCAGGGATTGGGCGTCGAGCTCACCGTCGCTCCCGATCTTTCGATGGGATATAACGAGCTGAAAGTTGAGATGACGAAGAAAGGGCAGACGGAGATAAAATAGTCCGATTTGTGAAACATTGAAAAAGGCTTTATATAAAGCGATATACTGGGGATGTTTGACGGGCGTTTGACACGAGACATTTTTCGTGATAAAATACACCATTGCGATGGCATGGCCGTCGTAAAAAATAATCTAGTACCTACAAAATTCTCCGGGGAGGGGAAAAGAGCCATGAAAAAAATAGCAGCCGGTATTTTGCTGGGGTTGTTTTTCATTATCAGCGGTGGGGGGATAGACTACTCGTTCAACATCCCGGTAAAGCCCCTCAGCATCTTTTTGATGGGGATTGACACCGTGACTTTGCTTGTGACCGTGGTGGCTGCTGGAGTTATACATTTTCGGCAGAAGTTGTGGAAGATTTGCGGGACAATAGCAATAGCTTTCGCGATCGCTTTCGGAGCTGCGGACGCTTGCGCGGAGACGATACATGCCAAAGTTCTGACTCCGCCTGCGGTAACGCCGATGATCCAGCGGATCAAGGTGACTGGCGCGGAAGTATGGGGATTAATCGCGATTCTTGTCTTGGTCGGGCTGGTCGTTTACTGGGCCCGCTCCTCGATAAAAAAATCAATCATTCAGTGTGAGATAAGGGGAGGTGATTGTCTTGACGAGGACGGTCCAAATTAGTCAGAACGACTATGCAACGGAGAATATGTTCATCTTTGTTGCCTGTGGCCTCTGTGCGGCCACGTTGTTCTTTCACTGGGTCTTTGGCGTTTGGCCTATTTAGACCCGAAGCCGGCCCGTTTGCAGAAGTATTGCAGACGGTGCCGGTTTTTTCTTGCCCAAAATTTTTTTCTTTGTTATTATAGAAACAAGCTCTGGGGCTTTGTTTTTTTATCCAATATTAAAATTGTCATCCCGAGCGAAGTCGAGGGATCTCGAGATTTCTCCACTCGCTACGCTCGGTCGAAATGACAGGAACAACATGAAGTACGAAACAGAATTTCCGCTTTTTAGGACGAAAGTGGAGGGAATTGACAAGATGTTCGATCTTTCGGACATTGACTCTCGCAAAGAATATTTTCTCGCCAAAGCCGGGCCGGAAATCGAGAAAATGAAAAAATATATCGCGGATGGAAAAACTTTCATCGTCTATCTCCTCGGTAAAAAAAACGCCGGAAAGGGAACCTACACGAAACTTTTGATGGAAATCTTCGGGCGTGACAAAATCGCGCATCTTTCGGTTGGTGACCTGGTGCGGGATGTGCACGCGGCGATGGAGGACGAAGCCAAGAAAAAAGAACTTCTCGATTATCTTCATAAAAATTATCGAGGCAGCATCACTCCCGAGCAGGCCATTGATGCGCTTCTTGGACGCGATCAAAAAACGCTCTTGCCGGATGAGTTCATTATGGCGATGGTGAAGCGAGAGATCGACAAAATCGGCAAAAAAATTATTTTTCTCGACGGATTTCCGAGGAACTTGGACCAGGTTTCCTATTCCCTGTTTTTCAAACAACTAGTTGACTATCGCGAGGATCCGGATGTTTTCATCGCGATCGATATTCCCGAAGCGGTGATTGACGAGCGGATGAAAAACCGCAAGGTTTGTCCGATCTGCCATACCCCGCGGAATCTGAAGCTTTTCACGACCAAGGAAGTCGAATATGACGGGCAGGAAAAGCAATTTTATCTCATCTGCGACAATCCCGACCACGAGCGGTCGAGAATGTTTGGAAAAGAAGGCGATGATATGGGCATCGAATCAATCCGGGATCGGCTCGAGCTCGATGACAAACTGATCGCCAATATTTTTTCTTTGCACGGGATCAAAAAAGGATTGATACGCAACGCTGTCCCGGTGGCGCAGGCCAAAGAATTTGTCGATGACTATGAAATCACGCCGGAATACTATTATGAATATGACGGGGCGACAAAGACAGTGAAAACCCTTGAACGGCCCTTTGTTGTGAAGGATGACGAAGGGGTCGAAGTCTATAGCCTGCTCGCGCCGCCGGTTGCGATCGCGCTTGTGAAACAATTGGCGAAAGCTTTAGGGTTGTAAATAATAACAAAAGGTAATCCACTGGTTCTACCAGTGAGACTCGAAAAGGTTTGACCGTTCCCCAATGCAACAAAAAAGGACACGATATATAATTCAAGAGGTGGCTTGATGAACACACGTCTTGAAAAAGGATA
>JAPLXD010000049.1 GCA_026396255.1 Candidatus Moraniibacteriota bacterium
ACAGGCGTGGAAATCACCGTCCCCCTTCATTCACCCGTCATATCCAAAATCGAGATCGTGAAACAGGCCAAAGTTCGGCAAGCAAAGCTGTATTACCTTCGCGGGAAAGGCATTCGCATTTCAAAACTGAAAACAAAAGAGTTGGATAAATTTGTTGTGGAAGAAGAAAAGGAAGAGCCAAAGATTGAAGTTGGAGTAGAACAGCCGGCAAAGGGAAAAACTGCCGGGAATACCGAAAACAAAGAATAGTTTTTTATATTGAGCGTCATTCATAGATGCCGTGGTGCCGCCCGCCTCGCTGAGACGGCGAGTCGAGGCGGGGAATCGGTAGTCAAAAACCAATAGTCAAAATCCATCGCAGGCGTGGTGGAACCTGGTAGACACGCAAGCTTGAGGGGCTTGTGGGAGCAATCCCGTGGAGGTTCAAATCCTCTCGCCTGCACAATGTTGGACGATTAGCTCAGCTGGTAGAGCGCTTGCTTTACAAGCAAGATGTCGCAGGTTCGAGCCCTGCATCGTCCACAGACGGGAAAGGGGTCGGGAAAACGGGAGTTTTCCCGGGGTGGAAGTATTGAAACCGCAAGGTTTCAAGGAGTGAAGCGACAATGCCGGGTTAGCTCAGTGGTAGAGCAGAGGACTGATTTTCGGTCCATCTCGCAGCAATGCGGGATTAAAAATTGGGTGAATTCGAGGAAACCTAAATTCTCAATGTGAGACCAAGGCAATCTCGAGCCAATCCTCCGCCGGGAGGCTACGAATTGCAAGTAAGCCGATTTTAGAGGGCTTGTCTGCCGTAGCTTTAGCAGAGGCAGGTGTAGAGACTAGCAAGTGAGTCCCAACAATAATCTTGCACCAGCGCCCAATATCCCAAAAGGGGATAATGAAATAGTCCGATCCTTGAGGAAACTCAAGCAACCAACAAGGAAAATCCTTGTGTGCCCAGTTCGATTCTGGGACCCGGCACCATTGCAGACAAATTGAACCTATGGTATAATTAGTCTATATATCGTGGGTTCAATTTATATGAGAAAAGACAAATTACAGGTGATAGAGCTACGAAAACAAGGCTTAAGCTATAATGAGATAAGCCGTAAACTAAGTGTTCCTAAAAGTACTTTGAGTTGTTGGCTTTCAGATATTGAACTATCTCAAAAAGCAAAGGATAGAATATCGGCAAGGGTTCACGAAGGCAGTATTGCAGGCCTTTTGAAAAGAAATAAAAATCAGACAATTCTAGCTCAAAAGAGAGCAAATGAAATTCGCAGGCTCGCAAAGATTGAGACATTAGGCTTGTTGAGCAATAAACTTTTTTTGACTGGCATTTCTTTGTACTGGGCGGAAGGATATAAAAAAGGTGCTTATGGAAGCAAATGGAAAGCGGTTGATTTTGCAAATTCCGATCCGGATCTAGTAAGGATAATGATGAAATTTTTCAGGAAGGTATGTAGGGTTGAAGATAACAAGATAAAAATACAGCTTATTGCTCATAAGAATGTGAATATAAAAAAAGCTATTCGGTTTTGGTCAAATTTAACAAAAATTCCAGAAAACCAATTCATCAAAACTTGTTGTGCGGTTAGCATATACAGCAAAGGAAAGCGAAACGGAAACAGTTTGACCCACGGGACGGTTCATATTAGGATAAATAATGTGAAGTTATTTTTCAGGATAATCGGCTGGATTGACGGTCTGAAATTGAAAATATAATCAGGCGGGTATCGTATAGCGGCTATTATATGACCTTGCCAAGGTTAAGATGGGGGTCCGACTCCCCCTACCCGCTCACGAAACAAAAGCGCCCTACCGGGCGCTTTTGTAATCCAAGTATTTTTTGAATTCTTCCGGCGGTTCGCTTTCAAAAAAATATTTCTTGTCGTCCGGCCCGATGAAGCGGATGGAAGCGGCATGCAGAAACATTCGCGGAGTGGGAATATTTTTGTATTCTTTGAAGGTATATTTTTTGTCTCCGACGATCGGATGGCCGATGGAATGAAGATGCACCCGGATTTGGTGCATCCGGCCGGTCTTTGGAGAGACTTCTAAAAGAGTATTTTTTTCAAATTCACATTTCACCTTGAAATGAGTGAGGGAATATCTTTCTTTCCTCACGGATATTTTTCCGCGCACCAGCGCTTGCTTGCGAAAATCTTTTTTTGACCGACCCATCTCGCCCTCAACTTGGCCGACTTTCGCTTTCAACTTGCCGTGAACCAGCGCCAGGTATTTTTTTTCGACCCGGCGATTTTTGAACAAGTTTTTCAAATATTCAAAAGTTTTTTGGTTACGCGCGACAACCATCACGCCCGAGGTATCTTTGTCGAGACGGTGAACAATTCCCGGACGAATTTCGGGCTCCCGCGCACCATCCGCTTTGCGGAAAGTGCGGGGCAAGGCATCTCCGACATCCTTGATTTCGGGAAATTTCACGAGCAAAAAATCAACCAGCGTTTTTTCACTGGTCCCTACTCCGGCATGGACAGAAATGCCTGCCGGCTTGTCCACGACGATAATGTCCTTATTTTCGAAGATAATTTTGATCATTGTGCCGGGGAGAGGACTCGCCCGCCGACGCTAAAACTTTGGCGGGTAAAAACCTCCAGTTTAATTATTTTGTGGGCAGGGAGGGATTTGAACCCTCACACCTTGCGGCACTAGCTCCTAAGGCTAGCGTGTCTGCCGTTCCACCACCTGCCCGGCGTATTGGTATAATAGCAACTTGGGTAAAATAGCACATACTTGTCCCGCGAAAATACATACACAATATTACGCAAATTTGTGAAAAATAGCAAGAATGTTGATACGTAAAAATAGTGTATTTATCGCTTTTCTGCGGGATTGACAGGCTTGTAAAATAGTGATATAATCCCCTGATGCTGTAAAAGGCATTTGAAAGGTAAAAAAAGACCCTTTCGGGCTCTTTAAAAATTTTGAATAAAGAGGTGTCAAATGATTAAAGATCTGCTGAAGAAGTTAGCTGGACCTTTGCTTGAGGCCACCACTGATGCGGGAATATTCGCTATAATCCTCAAGCTATGGAATGCTTGGAAATCTCCTGAATTTCAAAAGATTCATAGACAGGTTGTTCGCCATGGGTCATCTGCAAAGGCTGAATTCATCGGTCGCGCCAGCGCGTTACTAACCCCAGAAGAATTTGAGCGCCTCGTTACCTTTATGCAAATGTCTCTCAACCCCGAGGAACGAACTGCATTTCGCTGCTCTGTTGTGGCTATAGATCAGTATGATCAGGAGCAAAGAAAAACCCTTGAAAGGGATGGCGCTAAGACAACAGAAGAATCTTGCGTATGCGAAGACAGAGCGAAAG
This sequence comes from Candidatus Moraniibacteriota bacterium, assembly GCA_026396255.1. Classification (GTDB taxonomy): domain Bacteria; phylum Patescibacteriota; class Minisyncoccia; order Moranbacterales; family UBA11712; genus JAPLXD01. Next base: position 3,323 of record JAPLXD010000049.1, read on the forward strand.
GTTTTCTCAAACTCCTGACGTCGGACAAACTCAACAACAATCAGCGTAAGGAAATCTGTAAGGCCGCGGGATTTCTCGATCCCCATTTCGACTACAAAAACGTATTGATCTACGCTGACAAGCAGCTATCAACTGCCGGCGATAAAATCGGAGAATTCCGGCTAAAAATGGAAGCGGCACTGCTTCCGCAACCCCTCCCTGCCAACGCCAAGCGGAAAGAAAAATTGTTTCACCGGATAAAAAATCTCTACTGAGAGGTGACTCATGAAAAATTTTCTGAACAATATAGCGGCATTCTTGGCATTATTGTTTGTGTCAGCCAATGATGAGGCGCGACGCGTTCGAAACGCTTTCGTCACTTCTATCATCAGCGTGACCCTGGTATATCTCACTCAGCTAATCTTCGACAGCCCATCGTCAACTATAGTGATCGCAATCATCTGCGATATAGTTGTCGTGTACGCATGGTTCAATGTCCGCAGAATTGTCTTCATGGCCGGATCCGGAGAAACAATCGAGATATTAGGCATAACGACCCACCCCGGGTCTGCCGAAGCCATTGGAAGAACAGAAGTGCCCAAGCTGAACATATTGTTCGACCTCTACATCGCGACGGCACTATATGCCCTGTTCTGGATGCACGTTGTCTGTTTCTTCGCTCCATTGCTGTCCCTGAGGGAATACCCATGGTTTGGTTTTTTTCTTCTGATCGGCGGCACAGCCTATTTGATTATGTACCCCAAAGGAGCCTTTCTTCGGAAGACCCTCGTGTGGGGTATTATAATTGCGCTGATCCTGATGTTTCTCCGGCTGATTTCTCCAGCTGGGTGGATAAAATTTGTCGGCGCGGATCCCTTTGGAGCCATGAGAACTTCAATAGCCGATAAAGCTTTGGCAAAAGCCCTGAAGGCTGATAAAGAAGCGGCTGATAAAAAAGTGACTGCTCGGCTCGATGAAATCACCGAAAAGAGAAACCGGGGCGAGGAACTTTCCGAAGCGGACAAGAAGTTTCTCGAGGAGCGGAAGGGGAAAGGGCTCATCCGGGAAACTCTCGGCGGGATGTTCGTTCCATCCGCCGATGCTAAGATCCCACCTCCCGAAAAATCTCCGGCGCCCCAAGCGACGGCGCCGAAAAGAGAGCTGCGGAAGCAAACCATGCGGTTTCCTTTAGACTTTTTCACCGGGGAGAAGGTCCTCAACCAAGGTGGCTCCGTGGAAATCCAAAATGGAGGGTACGCAGTTTTCCGATACAGCGATCTCCCTTGGCAGAAAGACGCCAAATACTACATCGTCTTTTCCATCGTCAGAAAAAAAACCGGAAAACATCACTTTGAAGTCAACGACAGTCGGGGAGGAACATTTTTCCTTGACCACTATGCCTCGGAGAGAGTTGAGACTTGTGTTTTTAATTTCGACTCTCCTGGACAATCGCAGTTCTTTCATCCCGGCGACAACCGTTTTAAAATTTCGTCGCCAGGGGACAATATCCTCATCCAACACGCCTTTGTACAAGTGGAATATTGGATGTAACGAAAACCCCGCACGCGAGGCATCAGCTTCGCTGCGGGGTTTAATTTTGCAAAAATTTATTTTAGAGTCCCGAAGTTCCTCTCAAAAACGTGTCCACAGCATAGACCACAATAAGTCCGGCAAGCCCGATCACCACGCCCATGATCGACCAGGTCATTTGATTTTTGGCTTTCTCCTGCGCTTTGTCATCGCCGGCCGCCAGAAAATACATGATCCCACTCACAACAAAACTGATAATCGCCAAAAACCCGAATATTCCCAAGATCCAGTTGGTGAAATTTGAAATAATATTGGTCAGGGTGCCGCCAGGCAGACCGACATTTGTCGGCAACGCGACATCCGCTTTGGTCGCAAAAGCCGTTCCGAGTCCGCCAAGGACGGAGATTGTTCTGATGGAAATTTTTTTATAATTCCTGCCCGAAATGCTTTGATGAGTGATTGTTTTCGCAAAATTTTTTATTTTCATAAAATTTTAATTAGAGACTAGATATTATTTGAGCATTTCAAAGCAGGCGGGCATTTTTTTCAACAACAAATTTTTAATCTTCAATAATCATTTTGGGACGCTCGCCCCTGCGGCAGGAGAGTTGGCAGCGCTGTTGATAACGCCGCTGCTGCCCGTATCAGCGTTCCCGTGCAGAAAACTGTCTGTGGCATAGATCACAACCAGCCCCACCAGTCCCACAATCACGCCCGTGATGGAGTATATCATCGCCCGCTTGGCTCTCTCTTGCGCGTCTTCATCTCCCGCTGAAGTGAGATATATTAATCCGGAAATGACAAAGCCGATCACGGCAATGAAGCCGAAAATTCCCAGGATCCATAAAGCGAATTTGGAGATGATATCCGATAAGGAAGTGCTGGAAAGACCCGTACCTGTTAATTTGGTCTTATCCCATTGGCCGAATACCAACTGTGTTTTCGCTATACAGAAAAAAGATACAGCTAAAAACGCAGTGAAAACTTTTGCTATGGTTCTTTTTCGTTTTTGCATCGCTTTCGGTTAAGTTTTAGATTAATTTGATTATATAATATATTCTTTATACAAACAATCCCCCCTCTCGCGAGAGGGGGGACAAAACTCGAGTTTCAATAAATCGCTAAAATTGATTTTGAGCGTTGAGA